>NZ_MJGC01000091.1 GCF_001746915.1 Desertifilum tharense IPPAS B-1220 | reverse complement strand
AGCAATAAATCCTTGTAATTCTTCTATTGCGGTTTGGGACGAGGTATTGACCACCGAAGTAACCTTGGTACGACTCAACCTCTGTATCCTCCCTCATTTTCTTCAAAAATCAAACCGGATTGCTATATCAGTTGCGATTAGTAATTTACAACGTGCAACAGGGAGTCATTGTTCAATGGTTGTAGAGCAATATCGACAGTATATCCAACAACTGCTTTCAGAACGAGCTAAACGGGCTTCACCGCAGCAAAATGCCCAAGAATATGAAGTGCAGACTGTCTTTGACACCGAACGCGATCATTATCAACTGCTGTATGTGGGCTGGAGAGGCAGCAGGCGGGAGTTTGGCTGTATTTTACATCTTGATATCAAAGATGGAAAAATTTGGATTCAACATGATGGAACAGAAGTCGGAATTGCCAATCAACTCGTTGAACTAGGCGTTCCTAAAACAGATATTGTTTTGGCATTTCACGAACCTGAGATCCGCCAGTTCACAGACTTTGGTACAGGAATCGATAAAACTGATTGACTAGAAAAACTTTAAGCTTAATCTTGCCCTCATCCTAGATATAGCGATCTTCAATAAGTTGTAAATGCGCCATAGACTTAACAAAATTGGAAATTTACACCAATTTGAGATTGCTATAGATGGGCGTTCTCAGATCTTGCACCATCTAGACCTGAGAAACCGGGTTTCTCGACGAAAAATTAAGGGTTTCAACTTGAACAATTGGCAAGAAACCCGGTTTCTGGCACCTGCAAGATGTGAGGCGTAGGAAATGAGGGCATTGAACAGACGAATCAACTAACCTAAAGCAACCTTCAGGCTACTGGGTTTTCCCAAACTGCCTTCAATGTGAATGCCGCGATGATTTGCTGCTAGATGGCGGATAATTTTGTAAATAGCCTCCACTTCTTGAGGTTGACCAATAGCGGCGGCTAACTCGACTAAGGAAGAAGCCTGTTTTTGCGACTTCAACACCGCCATGACTTGATTTTGCAAGGCGAGAATGTCAGCGGCGGCTTTTTTCCCGGCTTCTACCCCAGGTTGATGGTAAGCGTTAACATTGACCAGGAAGCCATATAAACCGACTGCCCGTTCGTAAAGGGCAATTAACGCCCCAACGGTTCGGGGATTGACTTGAGGAATCGTAACTGTAATCGAGTCGCGGTGGTTTTCGTATAAGGCTTTGCGCGTTCCTTGCAAGAAACCGGATAGATAGTCGCCAGAGGTGACGCCGGGATCGATTTCTGGGGAGTTGCCTTGACGATCTTCTAACACTTCAATCAGCGTGGCGAAGAAATTAGGAACCCCTTCTCGCAATTGCTGAACGTAGGCGTGTTGGTCGGTAGAACCCTTGTTACCATAGACAGCAATCCCTTGATGAACGATATTGCCATCGAGGTCTTTTTCTTTCCCTAACGATTCCATCACCAACTGTTGCAGATAGCGACTGAACAGCAACAGAGAATCTTTATAAGGGAGAACTACCATATCTTTCTCGCCTTTGCCATTACCTGCGGAGTACCAGCTTAGGGCGAGTAGGGCGGCGGGATTGGTTTTAATATCGGGGATGCGGGTAGCTTCGTCCATTTCTTTGGCCCCGGCTAGCATCGCCCGGATGTCAATCCCTTGCAAGGCGGCGTCTACTAAGCCGACGGCGGAGAGTTCTGAGGTTCGTCCGCCAATCCAGTCAAACATGGGGAAGGTGGTTAACCAGCCTTCTGCTTTGGCTTGTTGGTCTAGTTTACTGCCTTTGCTGGTAATGGCGATCGCATGGGCGGCAAAATTTCGGCTTTGCGACTCAAACGCCTTTTGGACTTCAATCGTACCGTTGCGCGTTTCTGGCGTTCCCCCGGATTTAGAAATGGCGATAACGAGGGTACTGGCTAGCTTATCTTCAAGTTGGAGTAAAATTGCATCAATTCCCGCCGGATCGGAGTTATCGATAAAATGAATCTCCATTGGCGGGGAAGAGGGCGCTAAAGCTTCGGCGACAAATTGCGGGCCGAGTGCCGATCCGCCAATCCCAATTGAGAGAATATCCGTAAACTTGGCCGCATCGGGAGGGTGAATGTCTCCAGAATGGATTTTGCGGGCAAAGGTTTCAATTTGAACAAGCGTGTCTTCAATTTCTTGTTGAATTTCGGCTGTAGGGGCGAGTTGGGAATGTCGCAGCCAATAATGTCCCACCATCCGGTCTTCATCGGGGTTGGCGATCGCTCCTTTCTCTAAGGCTGCCATATCCTCGAATGCTTTGGCAAATCTCGGCTTCATCGCTTCGACGAAGGCCTCATCAAACCGCATTCGACTAATATCAACGTAAAACTCTAAACCTTCGTGGTAATACAGCCAATCCTGGTAACGTTGCCAGAGTGTAGCAGCGTCCATAATTTAATCTCAACGCATCTTTACAATCCTCAGTGTAGCGGGGTTGCGGCGGATCTCATCTTTCGCTTGTCGGGGTTGACCAAGTTTGGAGAAAACGTTCGACTTCAATCAGTTGTTCTTCGAGTTGAGTCAGCAGCAGCGCCAGATTCTGAGATTGCTGGTTTTTGACCTCTTGTTCGAGTTGTTGGGCTAAGGCAAATACCGAACGCGACGCCACCATCCCGGCTGCCCCTTTGAGTCGGTGGGCATTGAATGCCAGTTGGGTAAAATCAAGGGGATAAAGGGATTGTTTGAGGTTATTGAGGTAAATTGGGGCGTATTCTAGAAAGCACTTGAGAAACTCTCGACTCATTTCGCGATCGCCTCCCGTCAGTTCTAGCAGTTTTCGCACATCTATGGGAATTTGGGTGAAGTGTAAAGGCACATCCTGCAACTCTAACAACTGAAAGGCTGAGGGTTCCGGAGAATGGCTGGTAGTAGTGCCATCTGAGGGTTCAGTAGAAAGGTCGGTAACGTTCATTGATTTGAGGTTACTCTGTAAGACTAAAAATCCTTCGATTATTTTTCACTCAACTGTCGCGATCCGCTTCTCAAGGAAAGGGGAACTCGCGAACGGTTAGAGAGGGGGCTTAGGTAAAATCCGAATAAACTTGATGAAATGACCCGTTACTTCAATCGCAATCAGGTAGCGATCGAGAGAAAATCGATAGAAGATCCCAGCGCTACCGAGTTGTCGCAACTCTTGTAAGTCATACAAGCGCTGCAATTTCGTAAATTCAATAAAAACAAAGGTATAAACCCGCTGATAATCAGCCGTTTTTAAACTTTTCAGGTCTTGCAGGAAAGACCTCGCGTAGCGTAGTTCAAATTTCACTGGTTTGGCGATCGATTTGCAATCGTGTCACCCCGGAAACTTAAGAACGAATATTAATCGTACAAATTTCCTGGGCATCTGTTGAACTCCAGTTCGCTAGAAAAAAGCGCAACTGGCAGTAACCTTAGATTTCCCTAATTAGGACTGCAAATAACGGATCGCCTCGTCGCGCGTTAGCGTATCCCCAGGCTGGACAGATTCTTTAGCAACTTGTACCGCCTTGAGTAAGTAACAATCATAATACAATTCTTGTAAAATCTCCCAAACCTTTTCAAGTTCTTCATCATTAAACTGATCGATTAAATGGTGAACTCGATCTTTCAGTAAATTCACGGTTAAAACCCCTCGCTATCCGGAAAGGAAAACCTCTTGAATTTAAGCTAGCCGGTTGGGCTACGCCCTCTGAGTTTTCTTCCCACCATAGTTTAGAGCTTTTGCGATCGCGATCGCTATAAAACTTACCAAAGGGCGATCGCCCAACCGACACCCAGAGTCACTCTAAGAGTCTGTCACCCCTCTGTTCTTCCTCCCCCTGGGCTTTCAGCAACGCCGCCAGTTTGCGACGCATGAAAATTCCAGGTTTATCGGTAAACATATGCTGTTCCTGTTGAAGATCGAGGGGGGTATCATAATCTGTGGTTTCAAGTACCGCAATATCTTCTAAGGTGACAGCGCGATCGAAGGCGATAATATCGCTAGCTTTTGCATCGGCTTCGGTATCGTTGCGCCAGCAAAACTGAATGACTTGAGAAGTCGAATCATTAATTGGGGTTGCAGCGGTAATAATGGTATGAATTAAACCATTGGGGTAAGTAATCTGCAACTTGCGCGTAAAGGGCATATACCAAGTCATTTCTAAGATCCGAACCGTTTCTGTCTCTGCCATTTGCAGATTTTTTTGTTGCAGAGGAGAATTGAGAACGGGTAATACTGATTTAACCCGAATTCCAGTTTCAGTTTCTTCTATTAGATCGTAGTCAGGGGGAATCGGATTTGCTGCATCTCCAAATGTATTTTCATGGACAAAGTGAGGATGAGCATTATCAAAAGAATTTTCCATAATTCGCAAACCACTACAACGCCACGGTTCGTAAAACTCTGGAATGTAGCGCAATTTTGGATCGCCAGCTTCGGGAAATTCAGGAATATTAGCGATGGGTTCGTCTGCTAAACACACCCAGGCGTAACCATAGCGTTCAGTGCAGTGATAGGCTTTAACGCAATAGGTTTTAGGGATCATTTCTGCTGCGATCTGCGGAACTTTTACACAGGTTCCTGCTGCATTAAATGTCCAACCATGATAAGGACAACTTAGGTTTCCTTCGATAACCTTACCCTTTGACAATTGGGCAGAACGATGACAGCATCGATCGGCGACAGCCGCAGGTTTGCCCGTTGCATCTAACCAGAGTGCTATTTTTTGCCCTAGGAGAGTGAAGGATTGAGGAGCTATTTTTAAAGCTTCAATTGAAATAATAGGGTACCAAAATCGCTTCAAGACAGGCTGTTTTGTAACTAGCATTAGGGAATAGACATTTTTTCGCTGAATATCTCATAGTAACGAGAAAATTACTTCAGAAAAAGTATCTTAAATCACAGCCCGATTGGTTATTCTTTTCCAGCCTTAAAAACGATTAATCCTGAATTGGATTTGCGAATAATTGGGCAACTTGTTGTAAATCCACATTGCCCCCACTAATAATAACGCCAATTCGAGATTGAGGCGCTTTGACCACCCCTTCTAATAAAGCAGCAGCGGCTAGGGTTCCTGTAGGTTCAACTACAATTTTTAGGCGTTCCCAGAGGAAAAACAACGTTCGACAAATTGCGGCTTCCGAAACCGCAACCAGATCGTCAACCTGTTGAAGAATCAGAGGAAACGTCAAAAGGCCTAAAGAAGGCGTGCGGGCACCATCTGCGATTGTATCGGGATTATGCACCGTTTGCAGGGTTTTACTGTAAAACGATCGCACCGCGTCATCAGCATTTTGCGGCTCTACGCCAATTACGCGACAATGGGGTAGTAAAGCTTTAGTGGCGATCGCGCATCCCGATAGTAACCCGCCTCCCCCACAACAAACCAACAGCAAATTTAGCGATCCTACTTCCTCAATTAACTCCTGAGCCGCCGTCCCCTGTCCAGCAATAATATGAGGATGATCGTAGGGAGGAATAATCGTTAAACCCCGTTGCGCCGCCAACTCCTTCGCCAAGGCTTCCCGCGTCGTTTCCTCGCGATCGTATAAAATCACCTCAGCCCCATAGCCGCGAGTTGCTGCTAATTTCACCGCCGGTGCATCCTGGGGCATGACAATAGTAGTGGGGACTTGTAACAGTTGACCCGCTAGCGCGATCGCTCCCGCGTGGTTTCCTGAAGAATAGGTGATTACCCCCGCCTTTTTCTGTTGCCCAGACAACTGACTGAGCGCATTATAGGCCCCGCGAAACTTAAACGAACCCGCGCGCTGGAAATTCTCGCACTTAAAAAACACCTCAGCCTGCACCCGTTGGTTAACCGTGGAAGAGGTTAAAACCGGAGTGCGATGGGCGCAACCTTGCAACCGCTGCGCCGCCGCCATAATATCGGAATATGTTACCGCAACATCTTGTTGATTCAGGGCCATCTGTTTACCAAGGGCTACCAATCATCGTAAAGCCTGACCAGTAATAGGGATGAGAAAAATCTTTATCCCTAAACTCCGCTAACTCAGGCGGTAGCGCAATTGTCCCGGTAGGCAAATGCAATTGTCCCTGATGAGTGTAAACCTGACGGCGAATCATCGCAAGTTGAGCTTGGCGCAAAGCTTCTGATTTCGTATTCACGTCATCTTGAGCCAGTTGTTGGTAAAACTCCGTCATCAAGCCGAGGGTTCCTTCATCGGAAACATACCACAAACTCGCCAACGCCGATTTAACCCCCGCTTGGACAGCCAACCCCGCAAAACCCAGTTCCGCTTGTTCGTCTCCTAGCGCCGTACGACACGCACTTAAGACTAATAACTCAACCGGGGGATTATTCCAATTCAAGTTTCGCATTTGATCTAAACCAAGCTGCGAATTCCACAGTTGAATATAAGAATTATCCGGCTTACCCGCCCGAAATTCAGCGTGAGTAGCCAAATGAATAATCGAGAATGGATACGTGCTGCGCTGCGATCGCAAATTGTCTAGCGTAAACTCGCCATTAAGAAACGTGCGTCCCGGCCATAGTCCCACCTCTAACCCCTTAGACTCGGTAAGGAGGGGTTGTTGTTCTTTAGGACGAGTCCCATCGCGAACCAACATCGACAACTCCACCGGAACGGCTGGAAGCGGCGTCTGTTGTTCAAACTCGCTAATTCCCATCGCCAGTACCGATGCATCCTTAATCGACTGGTAGCGGCTATCCATCAGGTTAATACTCGGAATCAAGCTCATCCTGAACTGTTCGACGAGGAATTGTTCGCCGTCGTGTAGCACCCCCACTGGGAGCGATCGCAAGCCGCCATCCATCGAGAATAATAAGGTATCAATACCCGCTTCCTGAAGGTCTTTGGCAATTGGAGCAATCATCCACTGATGGAGTTGTTGAGCAAAGGGGAGATAACTCTGGGTGGTTCGCTTGCGCGGGTTCGAGATTTCCACGCGCAACTGACTCACCGTTCTGAGCAAAACCTCTCTAGAAGCGGCTGGAACGCTGTGGTAGATGGGTTTACCATTGGGAAGCACCACAATAATACTCAGTTGTTCTGGACGCACGAAACCATAGACAATTGCAGGCTGAGTTCCTGTTGCGGCTGAGAGCGATCGCAATTGACGCTGCACTGAATCGATCGAACCCAACTCTAAACTGGGTGTTAACTGACCGAAGTATTCGCTAAAGTCATTAGAAAATAAGCGATCGAGTAAAGGAACCGCTTGTTCAACTGATTGAGTATCCAGCAATTGAGAGATTTGGCCGCGCAACAAAGCCGGATCGATTTTTAACTGGCCATTGCTTCTCGCCGCGATCGCACTAGTTCCTCTTTCTATACTTTCTTCTACTTCTGTAGAAGGATTGAGGATATCGGTCAACACTTGACCTTCCTGTTGTCCCTGACTCGGAGTTGGCGCAGGTGCTGGCGTCGGTTCTGGAGTTGGTGCAGGCGTCGGTACCGGATTAGGCGTTGGCGCAGGAGTGGGTACCGGATTCGGCGTTGGCGCAGGAGTGGGTACCGGATTCGGCGTTGGCGCAGGCGTCGGTACCGGATTCGGCGTTGGCGCAGGAGTGGGTACCGGATTTGGAGTTGGCGCAGGCGTCGGTACCGGATTTGGAGTTGGCGCTGGTGTCGGTACCGGATTCGGCGTTGGCGCAGGAGTGGGTACCGGATTCGGCGTGGGTGCTGGCGTCGGTACCGGATTCGGCGTTGGCGCAGGAGTGGGTACTGGCGTCGGTACCGGATTCGGAGTGGGTGCAGGCGTCGGTACTGGAGTGGGTACCGGATTTGGAGTTGGTGCTGGCGTTGGTACCGGATTCGGCGTTGGTACTGGAGTGGGTACCGGATTTGGCGTTGGTGCTGGCGTCGGTACCGGATTCGGCGTTGGTGCTGGCGTCGGTACCGGATTGGGAGTGGGTATTGGAGTAGGTTCAGGAATTGGAGAAGGGATTGGAAGAGGAGTTGGAGTAGGTACTGGTATAGGAGTAGGTAAAGGAGTAGGATTCGGGGTGGGAGTGGGTACCGGGTTGGGAGTGGGTGCTGGAGTGGGTACCGGATTTGGCGTTGGCGCTGGCGTCGGTACTGGATTAGGAGTGGGTACCGGGTTTGGCGTCGGTGCCGGAGTAGGTACTGGATTCGGCGTGGGAGTGGGTGCTGGAGTGGGTACCGGATTTGGCGTGGGGGTAGGTGCCGGAGTAGGGACTGGATTCGGCGTGGGAGTGGGTGCTGGAGTGGGTACCGGATTTGGAGTGGGTGCCGGAGTAGGGACTGGATTTGGCGTAGGAGTGGGTGCCGGAGTGGGTACCGGATTTGGCGTGGGGGTAGGTGCCGGAGTGGGTACTGGATTTGGCGTGGGAGTGGGTGCTGGCGTCGGCGTGGGAGTGGGTACCGGATTTGGCGTGGGAGTGGGTGCTGGCGTCGGCGTGGGAGTACCAGAAACATTAATTTGTAACCGACCCCCAGCTTGAGAATGGGGGGCTGAAAATGAGCCGCTAGCCAGACGTTCTTGAGCGCTTGTTCCTACTGCGATCGCGCCTGCGGTGCCATTGGTCGTTGCCTCGCCGACCACAAAGGGTGCGGTATTAGTGCTTCTACCCTGCTCGATCCGTACAGAACCGCCTTGTCGCGCGATCGCAGAAATACTGGCTGCTCCGCCAGTGGTGCTAAAGGTTTGTTCGACTCTGAGCGAACCTGGCGTTCTAATCTCAACAGTACCGCCTCTGCCGCCTTGACCGGGGCCGTTGCTGCCTTCGGCTCTAATCCAATCGAGGGTAATATCTTCGAGAGCCGTTAGCGTGACATTTCCCCCATCAACGCGAGCGCCTGATGTATTAATTTCTCCGCCGATCAGGGTTCCGCCTGCCTCGATCCGGACGCTACCGCCGCTATTGGCTCCTGTGGTATCTAAATCGCCCGTTGTGACGCTCCCATTGCGGCTGCTGAGGGCGATCGCGCCTCCATCGCTATTGCGCGAACCCGTACTTGTAAAGCCAGCACTGGTATTAATAGAACCTGTAACAATCGATCCATTGGCTTGAATCTCAACTCTGCCTCCATCCCCAGCATTACCGCCGCCAATACTCGCGGAAGCATCAATCGTGCCGGTTTCTACAGTTCCTTGATTGGCTCTCAGCAACACCGATCCGCCACTCCCAGTATTACCAGCATCTCTGGCAGCAAATGCCTGTAAGTCTCCGGTGCTAATATTTCCCGTACTCGTTTCTAGCAGAATATCTCCGGCATTCCGAGCCGAGCCGGTGGTCGTCGTTCTCTGGGTGGAAAGGATACCTGTGGTAATATTTCCCTGCGCGTTCAGTCGCAGGTTTGCTCCTCCCGTGTCGAGGGTTTGACCGTTGGTGGTAATGCTTCCCCCCCGGCTTTCTAAGTTCAGGTAGCCACCCCCGGTAGAAATCCCTTGGGAACTAATGCTCCCTCCGGCTAATAAATTGACCTCTAATGCTCCCCGATTGGAGCTGTTAGAAATTCCGGCATTGAGGGTAATATCATTATCTGCGGTCAGTTCTAGCCGGGTGTTGGCTCCGCTAGTTTTTTCAATGGGTGCATTGCTAGCTTGGGTGATGTTACCTTGTTCGGTTCCGGCTCCGCTGGTGGTTAGGCTGACGTTGGTGCCGCGATCGAGGGCTGCGTTAATATTGGCAACATCCACCTCGTTTTCCCCAATGGCACCCCCGCCGCCGCTGACAATGCGAATATCGCGCGGATCGATGAGCCAGGTGCCGCTGAGTCCATGAGCGGCACTAGCATCGGGGAGGCTGCTAACGCTGAGGATATCTTTTCCGGAGGTTTCAATAAAGCCGCCATTGCCTGCAAGACTTCCCCCGCGTGCGGTTAGGGTGCCGTCAATGCGAGTATTGCGATCGCTCCAAATGAAAATATTGCCGCCATCCCCGGTTAAAATGGCATCGGCTGAAATTATAGAATTATTATCAATAAAGGTGTTGAGGGCGTTGGGGATCTGACCTTGACCTCGATAGTCTCCCCCAATGCGGACGCTACCGCCGCCTTGGGTTCCAGAGGCGTCAATTTGAGCATTCACCACATTGACGCGATCGCCAATGACATTAACCGTACCGCCGACTTCTCCCGATACGTTAAGCTGACCGGAGGCGATCGCTAATCCCGATCCGGAGATGACAACCTCTCCAGCTTGATTCATCCCGATGCGATCGGCATGATGGACGCTAGAACCCGATAGCAGTTGGGGTAAAGATAAGGTTTGCGGTTCGGCGTTAGAGGCGTTAGCCGCCGTTTGAGCTAAGGGGAGGTCTAAACTGAGAACGTGACCTTCTTGGGAAATCCGCACTACGTTTTCCCCAGGAATAGCCGCAATGGTAATATTGCCACCAGGGGCTTCTAAAATGCCGGTGTTGATGACGTTCCCCCCTAGTAGGGTGAGGCTGGCTCCCGCATCAACTCCTAAGCGACCTTGATTGAGAATTAAACCTGTAGAATTGCCATCAAATTGAAAGGCGTTTGGCGTTCCCCCCAAGGCTGACCAATTATTGTCTCCCAAAACATTCAACCACTGGTTATCTAAACCAATGCGCGTGGCGGTGGTGGCGGTAAATGCGGCGGGAAGATTTAAACTCGCGCTCGGCCCAAAAACAATTCCGGCAGGATTGACTAAAAATAGATTAGAATTGCCCCCACTCACTTGCAGCAAGCCGTGAATTAGGGATGGACTTCCGCCGGTGACTCGCCCTAAAATGTTGCGGACTTGGGGGTTAGACAGGAAGTTGGCGACTTGTCCTTCGTTTAAGCCAAATTGTTCAAAGCTATGAAATAGGTTAGCCCCATTGCGCGATCGCGCGCCCCCTTCAATATTAAATTGATTGCCTGAAGCGTTAACTCTCGTACCCGTCCCATCATTGGCCGGGACGATGGCCTGAGCAACTAAGCCCAGGGAGGAGGCAGTATGGGGGATATTATTGTTTTTGGAGTGACTCTCAACCCAAGAGTGGGATAAAACGGCCCCGGTTGCTGGGGGACGTTCTGACCATTCTAAAACCAACCTGTTTTCGGGATGGCTAACTGCACCTGAAATTCCCAAAAAAGAGGTCTCCACAACAACCGCTTCGGGTGTTGGACTTAGGGCTAGAATGGGTGGCACAAACGGGCCAAGAATTAACATTTGCTCAAAACCTATTTCTATTCTTAGCTTTCAACACAGTCGATCGGGCGTTGTTCAGGTTTCCTTACAATGCCTAGGTTGGGATAGTTCCTAGACCCATTGGGGGAGCGTTTGATCTGAGAGCCTCAGCGGACTCTCGCTCTCAGCCGAGTCGGGCGATCGCAGAACAGAAGGGTAAATAACTAAACTGGAACTGACGGAGTTGGCGCTCCCTATTCGTGCTTGGGGGGAGGCTTTAAATCTGGAAAGTTGAAAAATTGCATGTTTTAGAGCGTTAACCCTAGTTATCGTATACTCGACTTTCTCCACAACCTTAATGCTAGGAGACGTTGCACTGGGCGTCTTCTATCTGGGGTTATGATGAGCTAGCGCACTTCAGGTTTTGAGTCTCCCACAAGGATTGCTTAAATCCCCATGTCTCTCTTCCAAGTTAACTCAATCTCTACCTGGTGGCTGTATTTAAGCGCAGAAATAAAAAAGCGCCCCTGAACCAGAGACGCTTTCGAGTTAAAAGCAATCAATTAGCTATGAATTGCTGGAGCGCTTAAAGCCACAGGCGTTGCTTCACCACTGGCTAAGTCGAGGGGGAAGTTGTGAGCGTTGCGCTCGTGCATCACTTCCATACCTAAGTTAGCGCGGTTGATGATGTCAGCCCAAGTATTGATTACGCGACCTTGAGAGTCGATAATCGACTGGTTGAAGTTAAACCCGTTGAGGTTGAAAGCCATCGTGCTGATCCCCAACGCGGTAAACCAGATCCCAATCACAGGCCATGCACCTAAGAAGAAGTGCAAGCTGCGGCTGTTGTTGAAGGATGCATATTGGAAGATTAACCGACCAAAGTAGCCGTGAGCCGCCACGATGTTGTAGGTTTCTTCTTCTTGGCCAAATTTGTAACCGTAGTTTTGAGACTCGGTTTCGCTGGTTTCGCGAACCAGAGAGCTAGTGACGAGCGAACCATGCATTGCACTAAAGAGTGCGCCTCCAAAGACACCCGCTACACCCAACATATGGAAGGGGTGCATCAAGATGTTGTGTTCGGCTTGGAACACGATCATGAAGTTGAAGGTTCCGCTAATACCGAGAGGCATTCCGTCAGAGAAGCTGCCTTGCCCTAAAGGATAAATTAAGAAAACTGCTGTAGCAGAAGCTACGGGAGCGGAATAGGCAACGCAGATCCAAGGACGCATTCCTAAGCGATAGGAAAGTTCCCACTGACGACCCATATAGGCAAAAATGCCAATCAAGAAGTGGAAGACCACTAGCTGGTAAGGGCCACCGTTATACAGCCATTCATCTAAAGATGCAGCTTCCCAAATCGGGTAGAAGTGCAAACCGATAGCGTTGGAAGACGGAACAACCGCACCAGAAATGATGTTGTTTCCGAACAGTAAGGAGCCAGCGACAGGCTCGCGAATGCCATCGATATCTACCGGAGGAGCCGCGATGAAAGCGATGATGAAGCAAATGGTTGCACTCAGCAGAGTTGGGATCATCAACACACCAAACCAACCGACATAAACGCGGTTATTGGTGCTAGTGACCCAGTTGCAAAAGCGCGACCACAAAGAGCCGCCTTCGCGCTGTTGTAAGGTCGTTGTCATATGCTTAAAATTGCTATTGATTTTTCCAGGTACTCGGTGAAAATGATTCACCTGAACACACCTTAACAAAGCTGTTTTTTTATATAAAGCATTTTTACAAAAATACATATATTAAAGCCCGAAAATACGATAATGCTGATACAAAACTTCATATTATTCGGGCGATCGCTTCAGGCTTTTTTTGAGCTTAATATTTCTTAAAAATCGAAGTAGATATAAGGCAAGCCACCTTGGGGTGCTAATTGCCAAACGGCGTACAGACAAACCGGAACCAAGAACAATTTAAGCGGCCAATTTAACTGAAGCTTGAGCTGGCGGTGAACGGTGTAAACAATTGCCATTAAACCAACGAGCAACCACAGCAATAAGCCGAACTGTAACGGATTCAGACCCATTGTTTCTAAATAGACCTTTTGGACGTATTGCGGGTCGGCAGAATGCCCAAAAAGATGAGCGATCGCCCAAGTAGATTCGCGGAGATTTGGCAGTCTAAAAAAGATCCAAGAAACAAACACCATAACCTGCGTAATCCCCCAAGCACAAAGGGTTCCCGGAATGCTTTGCCACCAGTTCTGAAGAGATTCCTGGCGCTTTGAAAGCGCTTCAGTTAAGCGGTGAATCACCAAGGCTAAACCATGTAAAATTCCCCACACAATAAAACCCCAAGCCGCACCGTGCCAAATACCCGCAATTAACATAATGGTTAATAAATTCAAGCAAGTGCGAACTAAGCCTAAACGCGAACCTCCCAGGGGGAAATAAAGGTAATTTCGCAGCCAATCACCGAGCGTCATATGCCAGCGTCGCCAGAAATCCGCAATACTTCGAGAAAAATAGGGATAATCGAAGTTTTCTGGGAGATTTAACCCCAAAAGTAAGGCACTTCCTCGGACGATATCAACGTAGCCGCTAAAATCGAGATAAAGCTGCAATCCATAGGCAAAAGTCGCCAGCCATAAATCTACGCTTCCGGCTCTCAGAAGATTATCAAAACTTAAATCCACAAAAATACCGAGACGATCGGCAATTAGCGCTTTTTTCGCTGCACCAAAGGCAATTAACCATAACCCTTCGGCAATTTTTTCCGTTGTTGGGAAGGTGAGCGTCTTGAGTTGGGTAGAAAGTTGGTGATAGCGCGTGATTGGGCCAGAAATCAGCTTCGGGAAAAACAGCTTATAGGTGACATACTCTAGAAACTGGCGGCTAGCTGGCGCGCCTCGATAAACATCGATTAAATAAGCAATCGATTCAAAACAAAAGAAGCTTAACCCCAAAGGCGCGATCCAGTTGGTGCTAATCCATTGAGCAGAAGCGATCGCGCCGGGTAAATCGGCAACCGTCCCCACCGTGGTTAAAATAAACGGGATATACTTAAACCCCAACAACAGCAGCACATTCAGTGCAATCCCAAAACACAATAACACCAGGCGACGGCGGTTCCAGTCGGGTTGTCCGGAACGCCACACCTTTTCCGGGATATCCTTGCGCTTCACATCCGTCCCCATATCGCAGCCTAAGCGAAAATTGACGAAGGCGATCGCCACCAACAGCGGCACGTATTGCGGCTGTAAAGACGAGTAAAACACCAAACTCGCCACCAACAGCATCCACAGGCGCAGCCACGTCTGCTCAACGCTCCAATAGACTCCACAAACACTGAGCAGGAAGACTCCATACAAAATAGAAGGAAAAGTCATAGCTGGGGAATTGAGAAAAAAAGGGATAGGGGAATGCGATCGCAACCGCCAAGGCAGTGAGAACCTCTGTGAATATAGTAGAGACGTTCGGCTAGTCCGTCTTCACTTCAATGCCATCGCCAGCCTTTGCAGGAGTTGCGAACTGCCCCTCACCTAGGGAGAAGGGAATTTTCACCTTTTGATTGAGGATCGCGATAGATTCTCCACCTGACTGCTATCTGGAGGGCCAGGAAATCATCGGATCTCGCGCGATTTGCTGCGCTACCACCATTGCGCCGTAGCGATTCAGGTGACTGGGGTCAGAAAAATACTCCATCTGTCCCCCATCCCACACATTGGCGAGATCGCGGAAAATAAAGCCTCGCTCCATTGCAAAGCGCAGCATTTGTTGGGTAAATTCGCGTTCGTAACTCGCCCGCACCGGATCGAGGTAATCGCTCGTTAAAGGCAGATTGATAAATACCAGGGGAATAGACTGCTGTTGAGTCACTTGCAGCAAACTCTCTAACGCCTCGGTTTGTCTGCCTTCTAACTGAAAGGATTCATAATCTCGGTCATAATCGCCCGTTACCCTGGGGTGTTTCTGGTAGTACGTTAGGGGATTGAAACGGACAGACAAAGCTAAAAAGCCATTGCGATCGAGTTGAGCCTCGCTGTCATCCTCCGGTTCAGAGGCTTGAGTCACCGCCCGTTCGCCATTGGGGAGAATATCCGCCAATTTTTGAGCAATCTCACCTTTAGCGCGATCGCGTTCGGGATAGAGCGCCGACAATGCCCCGATCCGCTCATCCAGCCAGCGATCTGCCTGTCGGTAAGCTTCCGCTAAAGAAAATTCTGCCTCAGCGGGTTCGGCCGTCGGTTGCGCCGCCTCCGCCGCGCCATACGTCGGTAAAGCGAGGGTTCCCGCCATCAAACTTTGATAGCCCGCAGAAGTGGCGATCGCATTATAAGTGGCATCGCCGCGACCGCTATTAAACGCCCGCGCTCCATCCGCCCATAAAATCAACTTCGGTAACTGTTCGGCCGTCAAAATCCGCCGCACAATCAAATCCACAACCTGAGCCGTCGCCCCATTCACCCCAAAATTGTAAACGCTGACATCCGCATAGCCTTGAGCCGCCAGCGCCTCCCGCAGCGCCACCGGATCGATACCGCGCAAAGCCCGCGAACTCCCGACAATCAACACATCCGGGGGCCCAGACTCCAACATCCGCTGGTGATAGCGGCTTAACTGTTCGTCTAACAGCGAATTATTAAAACTGGGATAGGGAGAAACCGGACTCAGCACGCAATCTTCGCCGCTTTGCCCCTGCGGGCATTGCAACTGCATTTCCATTCCGCTAGCGGGGCGCGTAAACCCAGCGTCCTCAAACCCCTCCCCCGGAGCGCCGCGACGAACTTCCGGAGCAACCGGGGGCCAAGTGACGTTTGCATCCACTTCCCCCGTTTGGACAGAGGGCGCTGTTTGTCGGGAAGTCGCCACCCTTTGCTGTAAAACGCTACCCCATACCCAATCCACTTGCAGCGCCAAAACCAATCCCGCCGCCCCCCAGATTAGGGCAGAATGCCCAATCTTGGCTTTTTTTAACGGTTCTGAGTTGGGTTTGCGCTCAATTTCCCAATCCGAGCGTTCCTCGACGGGTGCCATTAGCCCCGATCGCACTAAGCTCAACTGCGCCAACCGAGCCACCTGCTGAAGAGCGCGATCGCTTTCCGGTACGGGAGCCTCAGCAGGCGGCGCATTGAATTCTCCCGTCTCGGAGAGTAAATCGCCCACGTAGCTGCTGCTCGCTGCGAATTCTGGGCTAGCTTCTGGCACTAAACGCTGGCGCGGGACAAAATCAACCCCATAGCTCCAGCGGGGCAATTTCTGCCCAGAGCGGCGACCGTAGACTCGGACGCCAGCCACTCCCGGAACTTTAAGCTGTTGTAAAAACTTGGCCACCAGCGGCCCCACATCGTTCTGAGCCGGACAGACGGGGGCGTCGCTCATCAGGTGTAACAGGTCTTCTTTGCGAGCAACTTGGGTTTGTATTCCCCCCGTCAGCAATTGTTGGTCTAAGTCTGGGTTGAGTAGGCGGGTGAGTAAAAAGGTGAGGGCATCGCGATCGCCCTGTTCGGCTAACGTTAGGGTGGAGGGGGCCAGCGCCGGATTCTGTTTGGCTGGCATATCGAGCCAATCGACCCACACGGGGGTTGCAGAGGCGCGCACATGACCGTAGAGGGTGGCGGCAAAAATTCCTTGGGGTGTTAGAGATTCTAAAATCTCTTTGAGGGTGGCGGTGACGACCTGACGATCGGGTGCGGTGGGCGCTGTACAAAACAGGTGCAGGGTGGATTCTTTGAGAATGGCGGAGACTTGGACTTCCTGTTGAGCCAAGGCTTGATTCAGCAGCCGAGAGATGGCGGGAACATCGCCCCAACGCCCCCACTCGCGCAACATGACTTCGTTGGGGGTGAGATCGACGCGCAGCAACCAATCTGGGGTTGCTTCTCCGGTAACTTGACAGGAGATTACGGCGTCGCGGAATCCCTGGAGGTTGAGTTCTCGCAGTTGTTGGGCAATGGTGGGCGCTAACAGGGCCGGATCGGGGCTGTAGGTGGATTCGCACAGGACGTGCAAGCGTTGATGCGCTCGATCGGGATGCTTGCTTTTGCGGGGAGGTTTGACTTTAACGCGGACGCTGACGCCTAAAGGACTGAGGGTTTCGCTTAAGACCCAGGCGATCGCATCTAAGCAACCTTGACGCGCTAAGGTTCGATTGCTGACGAGTAAGGCGGTTCCCTCACCGTTGTTAGAGTCTAAGGCATCTGGGTTCTCAATGGCGATCGCTTTGTCGTTCTGATGCGCCGTACGTGCAGCTTGCAGCATCAGCACTTTTTCTTCAGACTCGCCGTTGGGAATTGACCCATGCTCGGAAAACGGGGCGTCTCGCGGGGTGAGATCGAGAATTTCTGTCCAGTCGGGATAGTTGGGGCCAATCGTGCGACCGTAAATCGTAATTTTATAGACGGGAGCTTGATTTTGCGGTAAGAGTGTCTCTAGAGGGGTGGTTTTGAGACCGTCTTTGAGAGCCGCAAGCGTCGCTGTTGCCTCCGGGCATTGAGGCGCTTCGCACAAAATATGGAGATTGTTACCCTGTAATTGGACTTTGACTCGCCCTTGGTGTAATCCGATCGTCTGCTGCACCCATTGTGCTAGGGGAGCTTGGGTACGCTCATTAGTATCTAACATGTGGGCTTTTACTCTAACTCGCGGTCAGGGGTGAGAAGCGCAGAGTTGGGATAGATTATTGACATACCCATCATATATATTGGTCTGCCTTTTCTATGCAAGAATCACTCAACAACCAACCTTCATCTTCGACTCAAACACCACAACCGGAGTTCTGGGTTTCCTCCGATCTGTTACTTAGTTTAGCGGTTGGCCCGCTGTTAGTGGGGATGGCGTTCGGGAGTCGCGTCCTGGATGCCCTGCAACAAGTCGGATCGGCTAGCGAAGAAGTCTTTCGGGGCGATCGCCTGCCGATGTTAAATCTCAAGTCTCCAGCTTCGCCAACTTCCCCAGTTTCCGAGCGTCACTAAATTTGGTAAATTAAGGCGAAAAAGTTAGTCACGAACAGAAATTTGTCGCTCAATAAATAGCAAGCCCTGAAAATGTTTCGCATTCCTCAAAAAAACAAAGTTATGTACTCAAAGGCTAGACAAGCGGTTGCCTAAAGCGAAAAAATAGAAAACTGTGCTGAACTATCAATTCAGAGCGATTGCTCGTTTATTGGAGGACAGGATTTGAGTTTGAGCATTAGAACCTTATATCCTCAGTTTGTACGCCATTAACTTCGCTCCTCACACTGACTGGCATTCACACTCATGAGTTCAACAGTCCATTCCTCAAATCACAGTTTTGGAAACGACACAGTGACAACGATTAAAACTTCTCAATCTGAATCTCAACTCAATGAGCATTCTCCACCGGACAATGCACTTCCGGACAGTGGGGTCGATCTAACCTCAGAACTGTTGCTGCGCCGTCGCCTAAAATTGGTGGAGGATTTATGGGAATTTGTCCTAGAGCAAGAGTGCGGTCAGGATTTGATCGGCTTGCTGAAGCAACTGCGCTCCATGTGTTCCCCGGAGGGACAAGCACCCGATTTTGCGAATTCTGAAGTGCAAAAGCTTGTAGAAAATCTAGACCTGAATGCGGCCATTCGGGCGGCGCGAGGGTTTGCCCTCTATTTTCAACTCATTAACATTGTTGAACAACACTACGACCAGCGCGGCCACCAACAGCATTATCGCGAAGTCGATGACCTGTTAGGCAATAAGCGGGCTAAAGGACTCCCGGAAGCCACAGAAAAAGACTATGGCGTGCATCACAACCTCCTGGAAAAAAGCCTGCACGATTTGGATCGCGGTCGTCGGCGGGATTTGGGGACGTTTGGCAGCCTTTGGCCGAAGTTGCGCCAGTTGAATGTGCCTCCCCAGAAAATTCAGAATTTGATTGATGCTTTAGATATTCGTTTAGTTTTTACAGCCCATCCTACAGAAATTGTCCGCCATACGATTCGCGATAAACAGCGCCGGATTGCTAAAATTCTCCAGCGCTTCGATCGCGTCGAAGAAAGCTATATTCGCTATAGCGAGGGCAGTCCCTCAATGGGGCCGGAGTTAAGGAACTCTTGGGAAGCGTTTCAATATACCGAAGAGTTAACCGAAGAAATCCGGCTGTGGTGGCGCACTGACGAATTGCACCAGTTTAAACCCACCGTTCTTGATGAAGTAGACTACACGCTGCACTACTTCCAAGAGGTGCTGTTTGATGTGATTCCCCAGCTTTACAACCGCTTCCAGCGGGCGTTGAAAGCGTCTTTCCCCAGCCTGCGCCCCCCGAAATATAATTTCTGTAAGTTTGGGTCTTGGGTGGGTTCAGACCGCGATGGCAACCCTTCAGTCACGCCAGGGGTGACTTGGAAAACGGCTTGCTACCAGCGCCATATAGTTTTAGAGAAATATATCCAGTCCGTGCGGAACTTAATTAACGTGTTGAGTCCGTCGCTACACTGGAGCGATGTTCTGCCGGAATTGCTGGAATCGTTAGAACAAGACCAGCAGCGAATGTCGGAGGTTTACGATCAACTGGCCATTCGCTATCGCCAAGAGCCTTATCGCTTAAAGCTATCTTATATTTTGAAGCGCTTAGAGGATACGCGCGATCGCAATCTGCAATACGGCCCAGTCGCCAACCTCAGCCAACTGGAAAGTAACCCCGCCGTAGAAATGGCGGATTTGCCCTATGCGCCCACGGTGTATCGGTCGGGAGATGAATTTCTGGCCGAGTTGCGACTCATTGCGCGATCGCTCGAACAAACCGATCTATACTGTCGCCAACTCAACAACCTGTGCTGTCAGGTGGAAATTTACGGCTTTAACCTCGCCCATCTCGACGTGCGCCAAGAAAGCACCCGCCACAGCGACACCCTCAACGAGATTGCTGAATACCTGCAAATTCTCCCCAAACCTTATAATCAACTGACAGAAGAAGAGCGATCGCGCTGGTTAGCCACCGAACTGCAAACTCGCCGCCCCATCATTCCCACCGAACTCCCCTTTAGCCCCAAAACCTGCGAAACCATCGAAACCTTCCGGATGATTCGCAAACTGCAACGGGAGTTTGGCATAGAGGTTTGCCGAACCTATGTCATCAGTATGAGCCACGATGTCAGCGACTTACTAGAAGTGCTGCTACTGGCGAAAGAAGCTGGACTGTACGACCCCGCAACGGGTATTTCCACCCTGCACGTCGTCCCCCTGTTTGAAACCGTTGAAGACCTCAAACACGCCCCGGATGTGATCAAATCCCTGTTTGAGTTACCCTTCTACCGCACCTTACTCGCCGGGGGAACCGAAGCCTGGGCAAAAACCCAAACAGGCGACCCTTCTCAAGCCCCCCTGAGCTTGCAAGAAGTCATGCTGGGCTACTCCGACAGTAACAAAGACTCCGGCTTCCTGAGCAGCAATTGGGAAATTCATAAAGCCCAAAAAGCCCTGCAAAAAGTAGCGGCCCAATATGGGGTAGAACTGCGAATTTTTCACGGGCGCGGCGGTTCCGTCGGTCGCGGTGGCGGCCCGGCCTACGAAGCGATTTTAGCCCAACCCAACCGCACCATTAACGGTCGGATTAAAATTACCGAACAAGGTGAAGTCCTCGCTTCCAAATACACCTTATCTGAACTCGCCCTGTATAACCTTGAAACCATCGCCTCCGCAGTGGTTCAAGCCAGCTTACTCGGTAGCGGGTTTGATGATATTGCCCCGTGGAACGAAATTATGGAAGAATTGGCCGTAGTGTCGCGATCGCACTATCGCAAACTCATCTACGAGCAACCCGACTTCGTAGACTTCTTCCACCACGTCACCCCCATTCAAGAAATTAGCCAACTGCAAATTAGTTCCCGTCCCGCCCGTCGCGGCGGTAAAAAAGACCTGGGTAGCCTGCGGGCCATCCCTTGGGTCTTCAGTTGGACGCAAGCCCGGTTCCTCGTCCCCAGTTGGTACGGCGTCGGAACCGCCCTCCAAGACTTCCTAGAAAAAGAACCCGAAGAACACCTCAAACTGCTGCGTTATTTCTACTACAAATGGCCCTTCTTCAAAATGGCCATCTCCAAAGTCGAAATGACCCTATCCAAAGTAGACCTGCAAATTGCTCGCCACTACCTGCGCGAACTCTCACCCCCCGCAGACCTACCCCGGTTTGAGAAAGTCTTCGACCAAATTGCTAGCGAATACACTCTCACCCGCGAACTCGTCCTCAAAATTACCGGACACGAACGCTTACTCGATGGCGACCCCGGTTTACAACGTTCCGTGCAACTCCGCAATGGTACCATCGTCCCCCTAGGACTCCTACAAGTCTCCCTCCTCAAACGCCTGCGCCAACACCAAGACACCATGACCACAGGTGTCATCTCCCGTTACAGCAAAGGCGAACTACTCAGAGGGGCCTTACTCACCATTAACGGAATTGCAGCCGGAATGCGGAATACAGGCTGAGTCTAAGTGCTGAGTGTAAAGTGCTGAGTGCTGAGTGGAGAAAGGAGTTCCGAGTTCCGAGTTCCGAGTTCCGAGTGAGTTTAACAGTCCTAAGTGAGTAGAGAGTACCAGTTTATGGAATAACAGAGGATGGATTTTAAGAAATTACTCAATCCTCTGTTTTCTTCTCAACTCCCTACTCAGAACTTGAAACTTAACACTTCCCCCCTACTGAGAACTCAACACTCTCAATTAACTCCCTACTCAGCACTCAGCACTCAGCACTCAGCACTCAGCACTCAGCACTCAGCACTCAGCACTTACTGGGCTGCTGCTTTAATGGGTTCTAACAGCGATAAGGGTAAATGCCACATATTGAGTTGACTGTGACTTCCTTCAAAAGTTGGGCCGTGATAGTCGCTTCCTCCCGTTTCTAGGAGGCTATATTCTTTACATAACTGGCGCAAGCGTTCCTGTTGCTGAGGAGACTGACTGGGGTGATAGACCTCAACCCCCATTAAGCCAGCTTCTACCAACTCCCGCAACACCTCCTCAACCGCGCCGCCTCGGAATAAATAGGGATGCGCCCAAACCGGAACCGCACCGCAGGAACGTAATAAAGCAATCCCATCTTGAATTGAAAACTTCTCATAATGCACGTAAGCGGGCCCCTCATCGCGCA
Source organism: Desertifilum tharense IPPAS B-1220 (assembly GCF_001746915.1). Lineage (NCBI taxonomy): Bacteria > Bacillati > Cyanobacteriota > Cyanophyceae > Desertifilales > Desertifilaceae > Desertifilum > Desertifilum tharense. The sequence continues at coordinate 4,750 of NZ_MJGC01000091.1, read as the reverse complement.
GAAAGCGGTCAAAGGCTTCTCGGCTGGACTGGACATAACCGGCTTTCACCATCGCCGATGCAATATGAGGTCGTCCTGGGGCTATTCCTTCCCCCATTTCCGGTAGAGTCAGGGGATAACCTAAACTAGCTAATTTTTCTAACATCCTTTGGGCGCGGCGCTTGCGACCTTCTAAGCGTTCTTGTAGCGGTTCGCGCAACAGTTGAGGATTGGGATAAAAACCCAGAATATGAAGAGAACAATGATTGTGAACCGTACTGAGTTCTAAACCGGGAACGATTTCTAAATCGTACTTGGCGGCTGCACCGATTGCCTCTTCCCATCCGTTAAAGGTATCGTGATCGGTAATCGCTAAGGCGCGAACCCCCGCTTGAACAGCAGTTTCGACTAATTGCGTGGGCGTTAGAGTACCGTCAGAAAAGGTGGTGTGGCAGTGAAGTTCGAGCATTCTTCTAAAATTCAGGCTAGGGCTAGCCAAGTTGAGGAGTTTTTGTTTTAGGCTAACACTGTTAGCTGTCCTGATGCATTCTTCAAGCCTGAGTATCCCCATGAGTTCTAACTCTCCCAACAAATTGCGCTCAATTGTCAGTATCTCTATCTTTGTGGTTTTAGCCCTCACCGTCAGTTATCTCAGCCTCAATTTAATTCTCGCCCTGATTCATCAGTGGACTTAGAAGGATGGGGAGATGGGGGGAAAGAAGGGAATTGGGAGTTGGGAGTTGGGGGTTGGGGAAGAATCGGAACTCCTTTCCCCACTCAGCACACTGTTACGCAGAAGCTAGCGCAACAGCACTTTCTACACTGCTTCGCAGAAGCTAACGCAACAGCACTCTTTTCTCCACTCGCAACACCGCTGCTTGGTGTGCAAGCTACGGAACTCGGTACTTTGCACTCGTTTCCCACTCAGCACTCAGCACTTTACACTCAGCACTCTTGAATCCCCCACCCTCTTCTTCCCTACTCAACACTTCGATGAAAGAAAGGGGCCATTTGCCGATAAAGTGTTTCACAGTAGCACTCGGTCTTTCACCAACCTCGCCCTGAAAGGGACGAGGATTGACCGAACCAATTCGGACAACGTAAGCGGTGAATACCACATTGAGACATAGCTTGGTACGCACTTCCGGGTACTTCCCTAGCTCGGACCATCTGTAAGCCTAATTGGTCAGGCGTTGGGTAAAGCCAAGACATCTTAGCTGTGTTGTGGGAAGGGACTTAAACGGGTTTGCTGGTTCCTGGGATTATATCCACTCGAAAAACCAGCACTTAATGTAAAGCCGTCCTTCAAGGACGGGGTTTCTACCCATTTTTCTGATGAGTGTAGGGTGCTACGGAGTGCTAGGTCACTCAGCAAGATTGCAGTTATGCCTTTAGCGTGAAATTGCGTTTTGCGGGCTTCAAGCATCAATGAACTGATTGTCGATTTTTATCTAGAACAGAATTATGACTATTGCGAAAGCTGCCTTTCCCATTGATTTAGAAAATTTCATTCCGTTAACTTTAGATCCGAATGTTCCCACACTAACGGACGAGCAACGCAAATCCCTCAAGGCAAATATTCAACTATGCCGCGATGCGATTGTATTTTTCACGGCGACGGGTGCGGCTAAAGGGGTGGGCGGACATACCGGCGGCCCTTATGATACGGTACCGGAAGTGATGATTTTAGATGCGTTCTTCCGGAGCAAGCCGGAGCAATTTGTTCCGATTTTCTTTGATGAAGCGGGACATCGGGTCGCGACTCAGTATTTAATGGCGGCTTTAGCAGGTGATTTACCTGTAGAACAGTTGGTTCGCTATCGCGAAGCTGACTCGAAGTTACCGGGACACCCCGAACTGGGTTTAACGCCAGGGGTGAAGTTTAGTTCCGGTCGGTTGGGACATATTTGGCCGTATGTGAATGGAGTTGCGATCGCCAATCCCAATAAAACAGTATTCTGTTTAGGATCGGATGGTTCTCAACAAGAAGGCAACGATGCTGAAGCGGCCCGCCTCGCCGTTGCTCAAAACCTCAATGTCAAAATCATTATTGACGATAACGATGTCACCATCGCCGGACATCCCTCCGACTATATGCCCGGTTATGACCTCAAAAAAACCCTCGAAGGACATGGCTTAAAAGTCCTAGAAGGCGATGGCGAAGATATTGACGACCTCTATCGCCGCCTGTGCGAAGCTGTCACCACCGATGGCCCGGTTGCAGTCATCAATAAGCGACCCATGTGTCCGGGAATTGAAGGCTTAGAGGGTTCAGAACACGGCCATGATGTGATTCCCCTCAAACTTGCCATTCAATATCTCAATGCTCGCGGACGTTCTGAAGCTGCCGAATACCTGCAAAAGATTGAAAAACCCCAATCTAGCTACAAATTCCTCAGTTCTGGGGACAAGATGGGTTCTAACCGCAACGTCTTCGGCGAAGCGGTAGTTTCCATGCTTGCTGAAATGAGCGCCGAAGAACGCAAAGCCAACGTCATGTGTATCGACAGCGACTTAGAAGGCTCCTGCGGACTCAAAACCATTCGCGAAGCTTACCCCGAAGTCTACATCAAAGCCGGAATTATGGAGCGGGGCAACTTCTCCGCCGCTGCTGGGTTTGGGATGGCACCTGGCAAACAGGGGATTTTTGGCACCTTCAGCGCCTTTTTGGAAATGTGCGTTTCTGAAATTACGATGGCGCGGTTAAACTTCTCGAACGTCCTGTGCCATTTCTCCCACTCTGGCATTGACGATATGGCGGACAATACCTGCCACTTCGGGATTAATAATATGTTTGCCGATAATGGCTTGGAAGATAGCTATGAAACGCGGCTCTATTTCCCGGCAGATGCGGCCCAGATGACGGCCTGTGTCAAAGCGATTTTCAATCAACCGGGAATGCGCTTTGTCTTTTCTACTCGTTCTAAAGTTCCTAACATCCTGGATACAGACGGAAATGATTTCTTTGGCGGAGACTACAAGTTTGTCCCTGGCAAAGATGAGGTGATTCGCGAAGGAACGGCAGGTTATATTGTCAGCTTTGGCGATGCACTATACCGCTCTTTAGACGCAGTGGAACGCCTGAAACAAGAAGGCATAGATGTTGGCTTAATTAATAAGTCCACCCTCAATGTCGTAGATGACGAAATGATGGCGAAGATTGGCAAAGCCCCCTTTGTGGTCGTTGTCGAAGCCTTTAACCGTCGGACTGGTTTAGGGAGTCGTTTTGGGTCTTGGCTGCTAGAACGCGGTTATACGCCCAAATACGCCTATCTGGGAACCCATCGCGAAGGCGGTGGCGGCCTATGGGAACAGTTCCCCCATCAAGGTCTTGACCCCGTAGGTATTATGGCGAAGGTGAAGAAACTCGTCGGTTAATTCTGGTGTCAGAAACCAGGTTTCTTGCCAAACGCTTAAGCTAAACCTCTTTTCCTTTAGAAACCCGGTTTCTCAGACCTTACGATAAGAGTGTCAGAAACCGGGTTTTTCAGTTCTCTGCACCAGGCTTAACCTAACCTACTGAGCAGAAGATTTTAACTCATTTTTAGTTTGCGTAGTTGGAATCAGAAAGCGGAAAATACTAATTACAGTCCTAACGGTGAAGACAAACATCGTCAATATTAGATTATGAAGAATTCAAAGTCTATCTAAATGGTCAATATTATGTAATTACAAAAACAGGTTCGTCAAAATGATTCAAGAATGGTATGAAGTATGGGTTGATGAATCAACTAAAATACCATATGTTTTATTTCTTTGCCCTGACCCAAACAGTTCTGGAGGAATGTTAATTATTGATCCAAAAGAAAACAATCAAGTTATTCAGAATCTGCCTGACTATAATACAGCAATTTTGTGGTTAACGGAAGATGAGTATACTCGTGTTGAGGGGAGGATGGAGATTGAATAAAATTAATGTGGTTATCCATTGTTTGATTTGAATAAATATGAAAACGCAAGAATTTTTATGTATTGGGATTTAAGCTTAAAAAAGCTTGATGATTTGAAGAAAGAACTTGAAAGTCTCCCAACTCTTCATCGAGTAGCGTTTGCCGCTTCAATTTGCGAGAGGTTGCTTCCAAATCACAAAGCTTTTTGTAGAGAAAAAACATGGGGCAACCCCACCACATTGAGAGCCGCCCTGGATGAAGTTTGGCAAATTCTCGAAGGAAAACCCCTTGATGCTAAGGTAATCCGTCAGCTAGTTGCAGATTGCGAAGATGCAATCCCAGACTCAGATTACGGAGGCCCCTATGTTTACCCAGCACAGCAAACAGCTCTAGCTATCCGCTTGACATTGGAAGCCTGTCTCACTCCAACTCCGCAATGTATAGCCAAAGTGGCGATTTGTGCTGGGGATATTCTCTTCGAGTGGTTTTTTGCTGAAATGGATGATGTCGATCCTAGTTGGTGCGATGAAAAATCAGTAGATGAGCAAATGGAAGATGTTGCCAGCCATCCATTTGGAATTCGAGAGATAGCCAAAGAAATTGAAGATTTGCAGCAATTGAAGAACACCGAAACACTAAATCGCAATTTTTTGGAGTGGCTTCGTATCTCCTCTTACAATGACGGCAAAAGTTTAATTGACTTGTCATGAGAACGCAAACAAACGCTACAACACTAAAATTGTTAGTATTCGTCGTCATATTTTTCAATTCGCAATTTTAGATTGAGAATAAAGTTTTTACAAACTATTGCTGACAAGACTTTTATGGCTATAAACTAATTTGAGGTCGGTTTTTATGAAATCTTTAATTTACAAAACTTT
>NZ_MJGC01000090.1 GCF_001746915.1 Desertifilum tharense IPPAS B-1220 | reverse complement strand
GGAGTTGGGGGTTGGGGGAAGAAGGGAGTTAGGAATTGGGAGTTGGGGGTTGGGGAAGAAGGGAGTTAGGAATTGGGAGTTGGGGGTTGGGGAAGAAGGGAGTTAGGAATTGGGAGTTAGGGGTTGGGGAAGAAGAGATAGAAAAACTTGATAACTATCAACTCAGCACTCTATTCCCCCCACCTCCCCATCCCCCTATCCCCCCACCCTCTTCCTCACTCGGTACTTTGCACTCTTTTCCTCCACCCTCCTTGGGAGAGGATTCGTTAAACTAAGGAAAAAAACGATGCTAGGAAACTTTCAACAAAGTCATTTGCGGATTGAAATCGATGCGCCTGAAGCAGCGATTCGCGAGAGTTTATTACACTCTAGTCAGTTGCGCCAGTGGTTGTGGCCGCAGCGTTTGTCGGCGGGTTTGCCAGAACGTTTAGAAACTGGGTTGAATTTTACCAGTTGGGTTGGGCCGATTGCGATCGCGCATCAAGTAGACCTCGCAGAACCCTATTGCTTGCGGTTGCTGCTCAGTCAAGGGATTGATGGTTTTCATGAATGGATGTGGGGAGAAGGCTGGGTGCAATCTCGTATTGAAGGGATTACCGCACTGCCTCTGGGTTTAGGACAAACCCTGAGTTTGCTGAGACTCAAACAGCATTTAGCGAGCCGCCAACCCACCTAAGAGCGCTCGATTTGCTGCCATTCTTGGGGCGTGTTGCAATTAAGAAGCATCGATAAGTTAACTTGGGGGATGGGTTGAACGTTCTGAGCAGAGAGCCAAGCTTGGAACGAACGTCCCCCCTGGGCAATAAATGCCTGAAGCGACGTTAAACAACGCTGGCGGTAGAATCCGCACAGGGGTTCCCATCCTTTGGGGTGTTGGGGTAAAAAAGCCAGGGTGGATTCTGGAAGCGCTTCTAAAAGTTGACTCCACTGCTGGAGGGGTTCTGGCTGCAATTGCGGTAAATCGCAAGCCAGGAGCAAAACCCACTCGGTTGTTATCTGGGTTAAACCTTGAGCAAAGCCGACTAAAGGGCCGTGCGCGATCCCCTGTGAGTCTGCGATCGCCTCTTGAATCAGTTGGCAGTTTGCCGGTAAGATCTCGCGGTAGCGTTCTGGCCAAGGCGAAATTACCCAGACGGAATTGGCACAAGATTGGGCGATTTGGCAGGTTCGCGTGAGTAGGGGTTTTCCCTCTAGGGGAAGTAAGGCTTTATCTTGACCCATACGCGAACTTTTGCCGCCTGCTAGAATCAGGGCGCACAAATCGGGAGTGCGATCGCTCTTTTCCATCTCAAACCTCTCAAAGGGACTGCGCGGCCCCGGATTTAGACTCCCAAGCGCATCAAAGCATTCTTGACGGCGGGGGGTAACTGTCGCAAAATCTTACCCTTTTCGCGATCCATTGCCACCAGGGTGACTTGTGCGGTAACGTACAACTCCTGACGATCGGGCGAACAAATCTGGTAATTCCAAACCAATCGCACGCCTTCTAGAGTCATGCGCGTCCGCACAACTACGGTCATTCCCATCGCGACAGAGCGATGGTAGCGCAAGGACATTTCGACCACGGGCATATCGCATCCCAAGGCGACCAAATCGGCAAACTCTACCCCAATGGAGCGCAAGCACTCGACTCGCGCTTCTTCCATCCAAGCAATATAGCTGCCGTGCCAGACAATCCCCCCATAATCCGTGTGATGGGGATGCGATCGCACAGGATACTCAAACCAACTAGAGTCATTAATCGCTGACTGGCGTGCAATTGCACCTGTCGGTGCCAAGTCCGGTTTCTGAGGCATTGCGTCTAACCCGTTACAAATCGTGCTAAAAGACTACATTTCTTCAAATCCTGGGTCATTACTCAGGATTATCCTAAATACGGGATAAAAACCTATAGACGAGTGATGAGACTAACCCATGATAAAGAAAATTCTGGTGACTGTTGCAGGTCGAGGCCTATGTGAAGAGATGGTAAACATGCTGATGGAGATCCCATCGATTAAAAATGCCTCGGTAACGGTTCTGCATGTTGTTCCTTCTCAAATTAGCGCTCAGGATATGTCCGCCAAACTCGAAGCGGGTGGAAAAATCCTGGCGGAAGCCGTCAAAGCGCTTAACCTCGATCCAGGCCAAGTTAACGCTCGCCTCAAGCAAGGCGATCCCAAAGACCTCGTGCTGCAAGTTGCCGAGGAAGAAGATTCTGACCTGATTGTGATGGGTTCTCGCGCTCTCGGTCGCTTAGAATCGATTCTGAAAAACTCGGTGAGTCAGTATGTCTTCCAACTGACTTCGCGTCCGATGTTGCTGGTCAAAGACGATATCTACGTCAAAAAAATCCGGCGGATTATGGTTGCTACCGATGGCTCTGAGGCCTCGCAACAGTGCATTAAGCTAGCATTGTCCTTTTTACGCGAGATTCCCAATAGCGAATTGCTGCTCGTTCACGTTAATCCCAACTCAAAAATTACGACGATTGCAGAAGACCCTGTTTTGTCTGAAGCAATGGCCCAAGCCAGACAAGCAGGCGTGTCTGTATCCGCAACGATCGGTCGCGGTAATGCTGGCGAAACCATTTGCCAGATTGCCGATGAGAAAAACGTCGATCTGCTGATCCTCGGTTCTCCCGACCGCCGTCCTTCGGTTGCCAAAACGCTACCTGATATTGACCGCCTGTTGGGAACTTCGCTCTCCGATTACGTGCGCGTCAAGGCGAACTGTCCGGTTCTGCTAGCGCGGACGGTTGATTAAAATCGTCTAATTTAGCCAAGGGGGCGCGATCGCTTTTCCCCAACAATAAAAAGAAGGATGACTCATTAGCTTCATCCTTCTTTCTTTGTTGTCTTTCCTGCCAAAGTTTCAAAGCGCCAGAAATAATTTTTGCGAACCTTTGATGGATTGACCTGCCATTGACCAGTGACTAACTATTATCGCTTTGTCGGCTAGCCGTTTGAATATACAGAATCAACAGGAAGACGCTGGGGACTAGGACGAATAAAATACTGGCAACAAATCCTAGATCGTTAACTTCCATTGCAATCAAGCCTCTCTCGTAAATAGTGGAAAAATCACTACCTAGAATACCATTTTCGCCTCAAGGCTTGGTTTTGACAGAAACCGATCCCTGAACGAGCGTTTGACAAGCAAGGCGATAAGAGTCAGGCTTCTTCTTAAGCTTGCGCTTCTCTACGTCGGTACGGGGCGAGAGGTTTTCCATGCCTTCGACAATCTCTACAATACAGGTGCCGCATTGACCGTATCCTCCACAATTCATCATTTTGCCGAAGACGCTGTAAAGATCGATGCCATTTTCCAAGGCTTTTAGCCTTAAATTTGCCCCATCTGCGGCGATCGCCTCTTTACCTTCCTTAACAAAGTTGATATTCGCCATTGCTTGTCCCTCTGTTGCTTTTCGTTAAAAATTATAAAGAAATGTTGACGCAAAAAATTGCTTTTTGATAAACCTGTTGTTCAACTCCTAAACCAGCTTGCAATAGGTTCCAACACTGGTTACAATTCGTTATATTCATTCTCATGATAAACCCGTTAGAAAACCTATAGCCTTGGCTTGTTAGGTTTCTGACGTTTAATTGGTGGCTTAAACCATCACTCCAAGCGGACTGCACTCACCAAGGCGATCGCACTCATGCGGGCAGCCCCCTTAGCAAAACACAAAAAATTTCAGATAGAGAACCTGTCCCTTGAGACAGGGGCGAACTGAAAAACCCTCTCAAAAAAGTGCGTTGGCGTCGCTGCACTAGAGCGACATTCCCGGCGCAATAGCGTTGAATTCTCGCAGAATAAATGTGAGGATTAGTCTTGGGTCAACTAGCACGAAAAGCTCTGTTCCAACTTTCTTAAGAGGTTGGCAGACTCGTTCATCTAGAAAGTATTAGAGGAGGAGCGTAGTCAATGGGACTACCCTGGTACCGAGTACACACAGTCGTCCTGAACGATCCAGGTCGTCTGATTGCTGTACACCTGATGCACACCGCCCTGGTTGCAGGGTGGGCTGGCTCAATGGCGTTATATGAGCTAGCCATTTTCGATCCGAGCGATCCCGTCCTGAATCCGATGTGGCGTCAAGGCATGTTCGTCATGCCCTTCATGGCCCGCTTAGGGGTAACAGACTCCTGGGGGGGCTGGAGCATTACTGGCGAAACCGTGACCAATGCTGGTTTCTGGTCTTTTGAAGGCGTTGCGGCCGCTCACATCGTCTTATCGGGCTTGCTGTTCTTAGCCGCTTGCTGGCACTGGGTTTATTGGGACTTAGAACTATTCACCGACCCCCGTACCGGCGAACCCGCACTCGACTTGCCGAAAATGTTCGGCATTCACCTGTTCTTATCCGGTTTACTGTGCTTTGGCTTTGGTGCTTTCCACCTCACCGGACTGTTTGGGCCGGGAATGTGGATTTCTGACCCCTACGGCATTACAGGTAGCGTTCAACCCGTCGCCCCCGAATGGGGACCCGCCGGATTTAACCCCTTTAATCCGGGCGGGATTGTTGCTCACCACATTGCAGCCGGTATTGTTGGTATCATTGCTGGTTTATTTCACTTGACTGTTCGTCCCCCCGAACGGCTTTACAAAGCCCTGCGGATGGGGAACATTGAAACCGTTTTATCAAGCAGTATTGCAGCCGTTTTCTTTGCCGCTTTCGTTGTAGCAGGAACCATGTGGTATGGTTCTGCGGCAACTCCCATTGAACTGTTTGGCCCGACCCGCTATCAGTGGGATCAAGGCTACTTCAGACAGGAAATTGAACGTCGCGTTCAATCGAGCGTTGCCAATGGCAGTAGCCTGGGTGAAGCTTGGGAGCAAATTCCTGAAAAATTGGCTTTCTACGACTACATCGGCAATAACCCCTCTAAAGGCGGTTTGTTCCGAACCGGTCCGATGGACCAAGGTGATGGAATTGCCACTGGCTGGTTAGGACACCCGGTATTTAAGGATGCTGAAGGCCGCGAACTAACCGTTCGTCGGATGCCCAACTTCTTTGAAACCTTCCCGGTTATCCTGACGGATAAAGATGGCGTTGTTCGCGCGGACATTCCCTTCCGTCGGGCTGAATCTCGCTATAGCTTCGAGCAAGCTGGCGTTACAGTTAGCTTCTACGGTGGCGATCTCGACGGCCAAACCTTTGAAGATCCCGCTAGCGTCAAGAAATTTGCCCGTAAGGCACAATTGGGCGAACCGTTTGAGTTTGACCGCGAAACGTTAGGCTCTGATGGGGTATTCCGGACTAGCCCTCGCGGTTGGTTCACCTACGGTCACGCCGTATTTGCCTTGTTGTTCTTCTTTGGCCATATCTGGCATGGTTCGAGAACCATCTTCCGCGATGTGTTCGCTGGGGTGGAAGCTGACCTTGAAGAACAAGTGGAATTCGGCTTGTTCCAAAAAGTGGGTGACAAATCTACTCGGAAGAAAGAGGCGGTCTAAGTTGACCTTGAGCTGTTAACCGCAACAGGGGTGGGATTTTCCTGCCCCTCTTGTTTAAAACTGCTCAAGTGCGTTTCGATTGCCATTATTCGGTAAACTAAAAGGGAAAGTATCAGGAATTTCTGACATGGAAAGCGCTGCTTATATCTTGATTCTGGCTTTAGCGATCGGTACGCTTTTCTTTGCGATCGCCTTCCGCGAACCCCCTCGCATCGGCAAATAACGCTTTTGTTCGTCCATCCTGCTTGAAAGGCTTCGATCATGCGGTGTCCATTCTGCCAGCATACAGATAGTCGAGTTCTAGAATCGCGAGCAGCAGAAGCTGGTCAGAGTGTTAGGCGGCGGCGCGAATGCTTAAACTGCAAGCGTCGCTTTACCACTTACGAACGGATCGAATACGTCTCCATCACGGTGATCAAGCGGGATGGACAGCGAGAATCCTTTGACCGCTCCAAGCTGTTGCGCGGTGTTGTGAGAGCTTGCGAGAAAACGGGGATTCCCTTGGGCCGCCTAGAAGCCTTTGTTGATGAAATTGAAGCAGAACTTCAACAACAAGCCACTCCCGAAGTCAGCAGTAGCGATATTGGTGAAATGGTGTTGCTGCGGCTGCAACCGTTGAGCGAAGTGGCTTACGTCCGTTTTGCTTCGGTTTATCGCCAGTTTCAAGGCATCCGCGATTTTATTGAAACGCTCGATCGCTTGCAAGAAAACGCCCGGTCGCGATCGCAACAAACCCTGAGCCGAGATTGTTTTTCTTTCGAGCTAGAGGGGGTTGACAAGCTCCGGTCTTTTTGAGAGTATAGATAAGCAATAAGTTTTGCGGGTATAGCTCAGTGGTAGAGCGTCACCTTGCCAAGGTGAATGTCGCGCGTTCGAATCGCGTTACCCGCTTTCAAAATCCTCAAACTCTACCCAAAGGGATAAAGCTGAATTAACGGGCGGAGATCCTCAATAAACCCCCTGCTTCCCCCGGCCAGCAATGCTAAAATTTGCCCATCCACTCTTAGTAGAGGAGTAAACGTTTGGTTGGCAGTAGCCGCTCAAACTTGTACGCTTAAAGAGTATCTGCGGGGAAACCTCAAATCCCCTTCTGCTTCAGGTGGTTATAAATTTATATTAGTTAGTTCGACTGCTGCTTGTGCCATCCCAGAAAGCTCAAAAAATAGACCTCAACGCTGACTATCCTTGCCCTTGCGGTCGCCGGGGTCGGATTACACCGATTACCTTGACCGAAGCATTCGGCTGCAATAAATGCCAGCAAATCTTCGTGGTTGAAGAAAACGGTCACGTTATCGAACAACTCTCAACCAACTATCCCTATAAAAAAGCATGGTGCTGGACAGGTCATCAGTGGATCAAAGCACACTCCGGACTCCGAGAGCATTACCTGTCCGTTGCCCTATTTACCATCCTCGTACTGCCCGTTGTGTGGCTTTCTTTAGTATTTCTCGTTTCTCCGTCAGGCTTTGATATTATTCTCTGGGTTATGGTGCCGCTGTTAGTTGTCCTACTGCTGGCACTCATGCAATGGCTGGCTTACAGACGTTCTAGATGACAACTGACTCCACTGTTCCTTCACCGACCGCGACGGCAGCCGTTAGCCGCGCTTACCAGGCTTCCTTAGAGTTAGCAAACGCTAAGGGAGTGCATCGCAATCAAACCCTCAAAGCGATGGCAGCGGCCTTAGAAAAAGCCATCGATAACATTCTCGAAGCCAATACTCTCGATCTCGAAGCCTCTCGCGAAATGGCCGTTCCCGATTTAATTTTGGAATGGCTGAAACTGACGCCCGAACGCCTGCAAACAGCAGTCCAAATTCTCCATCGACTCGCCGAACTGCCCGATCCAATCCAAGAAGCCCTCAGCACTCCCTATCAAGTAGAGTATTGTCAAACCTACTGCCAGAGAATGCCTTTGGGAACAATCGCCCTAATTTACGAAGCCTTTCCCGAACTCGGCGTCATTGCAGCAGGTTTATGCCTAAAAACTGCCAATAGCCTGATTTTGCGAGGAGGGAGCGAAGCGATTAACTCCAATACCATTATTGCTCAGGTGCTTCAGCGAGCTATTGAAGAATCGGGTTTGCCGCCTAGTAGCATCGAATTACTACCCGCCGATCCGGGTGCATCCATTCGCGACATCGTAAAGCTCGATCAATACATTAACCTGATTATTCCCTACGGTCGCCCCAGCCTCGTCGAACAAGTCGTCAAACAGGCAACCGCCCCCGTATTAAAGTCAGCAATGGGCAATTGTTATCTGTATTGGGGGCTTTCGGGTAGCTTGGATTTGGCGCGGTGGATGATTATTGATTCCCATCAAAGCGAACCCGATCCCGTCAACGCCATTGAAAAAGTCTTGATTCACCACGATCAAAGCTATACCGCCCTAGTGACGCTGCTCAACGGCTTGAAAGAAAAAGGCTTTGAATTGCGGGGAGATCCGGCTTTAGTTGCCGAGTTTCCAGAACTAACGCTGGCGAATCCTAGCGAGTGGAGTCAGGCCTATTTACGCAAAGTGGTGACATTTAAGAGCGTCGAAAACTTAGAGTTTGCGATCGCCTGGATGAATCGATACAGTAGCGGTCATGCCAACTGTCTAGTAACCGAATCCTATCAAGAAAGCCGCCAGTTCGCGCTGGGAATCAATAGCGCCGCCGCCTTCATCAACAACAGCCCTCGCTTCTATCGCCATCCCCAACGCGGAAGCGCAATCTTCCTAGGAATGTCTAACCAGAGGGGCTTCCGTCGCGGTTTAATTGGGCTAGAAAGCCTCACAACCACAAAACACATCATTCAGGGCAATCGTTAAGTCTAGAAGGCGCTAGAGACGCTCTGGCAAGAACAGTGCTGCTCAGACCCGTGGGAGAATCGAAGAAGAAAGGGAATCAAAGTCCCCCTTCTTCACCCTGATTTTTAGACGTTAGTGCGGAAGAGCAACACATCGCCCTCTTGGACGATATACTCCTTTCCTTCGCTTCTCACCCACCCTTTTTCCTTAGCCGCGCCCATAGAACCGGCGGTGACTAAATCTTGATAAGCAACCGTCTCGGCTCGAATAAAACCGCGCTCAAAATCCGAGTGAATCACGCCCGCCGCTTGGGGAGCTTTCATCCCGGCTGTAATCGTCCAAGCGCGAGTTTCCTTGGGTCCCGTCGTTAGGTAGGTTCGCAGACCCAACAGATCATAGGTGGCGCGAATGAGCGATCGCAATCCCCCTTCTTCTACCCCCAACGCCGAGAGAAAATCGGCTCGTTCTGCGTCCGACAATTCCACCAACTCCGACTCCACCTGAGCCGAAACCACCACCACCTGAGCCTGTTCTTGAACAGCCACCTCGCGGACTTGTTCCACCCAAGCATTTCCCGCCGCCAAATCGTCTTCAGTGACATTGGTGGCATAAATGACCGGTTTAGCCGTTAATAGACCCAAAGAGCGCACCGACTCGGCTTCTTCCTCCGTCAGATCGATATTCCGCGCCGACTGACCTTGATTGAGAGCCGCCAGCAACTTCTCCAAAGCCTCCACTTCAACCTGAGCCTCTTTATTTCCCCGCGCCTGCTTGCGCGCGCGATCGATCCGGCGTTCCACCTGGGACAAATCCGCCAACGCCAATTCCAGATTAATTACTTCAATATCGCGAACCGGATCGACAGAACCCGACACATGAATAATGTCATCATCCTCAAAACAGCGCACCACATGGACAATGGCATCCACTTCGCGAATATTGGCCAAAAACTGATTTCCTAAACCTTCCCCTTGACTGGCACCCTTCACCAGACCTGCAATATCCACAAACTCAATCCGAGTGGGGATAATTTGCTCAGAATTAGAAATTTTGGCCAAAACTTCCAGGCGTTCGTCTGGAACCGCCACAACTCCCACATTCGGTTCAATCGTGCAAAACGGAAAATTTGCAGCTTGTGCCTTTGCATTCGCCACCAAGGCATTAAATAGCGTTGATTTACCAACGTTTGGTAGTCCAACAATTCCAGCTCTGAGCATTTTAGATTCGTGGGCAGTAAAATTAAGTTCGCAATTGAAGCTATAGCAAAGTGCTGAGAGGAAACCCTCTAGGGGCGATCGCTTCAGCAAGGTACTGTCCCCATCTTTAGAGCTATAGCTATCAAGCTTATTTTACTGGGGTTGCGGAACGGGTTGGGGTGCCGGGCCAGGAATCGGTTGAGGAATCGGCGCGGGAACGGGTTGGGGAATGGGTGCAGGAACGGGTTCCGGTACGGGATTAGGAATGGGTTCGGGTACAGGCGAGGGAACTGGACTCGGAACGGGATCGGGTATGGGTTCGGGAACGGGAGGAGCGGGGGTATCGGGTTGAGGAATAGGATTAATCATAATATTCGTTCTCTAAGAGCCAACTTCCCCTAGAGTAAAAAGAAAACGCGTCTCTGACATCTGTCAAAATAGGGTTTGGTGACAGTCATGAGAGGTCTGTAAAATTTATGCACATTTTGCATAAAGTCAGTATTTTTTCGGTGATAAAGCTTATGCACGAGATGCATAATGTATTCAAGGATTTAAAGGGATCAACCTATGAACATCGATTTGCGCGGTGCCCGTGAGAGAGCAGGTCTAAGTCAGGCAGAGCTTGCAGCAATACTGGGGCTTTCTCAAGCGCAAGTGAGTCGGTATGAACAAGATCCAGGAGCTATACCAACTGAACTCTTACTACGTTGGACGCAAGCATTAGGAACAGATATTCAAACTCTCGTAGCAAGTGCCATCCCATTACCCCCTCCTGTTGATCCTGGCGATCCGTATCGACAGTTGCAGCGAGATTTGAATTTGCTTGAACAGTATGTGACTGATTCTTTTCCCAGTGGAGAACTTAATATCCCCAATAACCCCCCAACACCAAATGATGTTATTAAGCAAATTTATCGTTATCGCCAAAAGCCAAATTTAGTGTTAGTCGGGCGATTTGATTCTGGAAAGTCTCATTTGGCTAATACCTTAATGGGGGCAAAGATACTACCTTCGCAATATCAACCTGCTACCAGAGTTATCACTTTTGTAAAACATATTAGCGATCGCCCATCCTGGTTTGAGGATCAGGTTGGCATTCTAGCTGAGGATTTTTGGACAAGAGATGAAAAGGGAAATCAGATTTTTGATTTAACTTTGTTCGATTCTCAATTCTGGTTTGAAAGACATTGTATTAAAGCTGGTTCTTTAGAAGTATTGCGGCAGCATGGTGTACACGATCATGTCAGTGAAGTTAAAATTGAGGGGCACTCAGCAATTGTGTATGTTGAATCACCCCTTCTTAAATCATGCAATGTGGTTGACTTCCCTGGCTACTCAGATCAAGCAGATCAAACATCAGAAGATGTAAAGAAAGCAAGCAGTGCTATTCAAATCGCAGATTTGATCGTATATACCTCTCCAGTCAATGGTTTTATGAATGCTGAGGATTTTAGTCGCCTCAGTTATTTACTAAAGGTTTTGCCGTCACCTGAAACTTATAACAAAGAGTTCCCAATACTTGGAAATTTATTTGTCGTAGGTACTCACGCCAATCCATCTATTTCAGGCACAGACATAAGTTCAATTCTACAAACTGGTTCTATCAGACTTTATAAACATATCAACGAGACAGTCCTTGTAGAGCGCAGCAAAAATATTGACCGCCCTATTGAAAAGGAAAATTTACAGATGCGTTTCTTTTCTTTTTGGGAAGAAACACCTCGGCGTTGGGAAAGTTTTAAAAAAGAATTGGTTCTAATTCTTGGGCAATCTCTCCCTAAAGCTCGAAAAATAAAAATTAGTCATGAAATTAGTTTGCTTAAAAACGAGGTTCCAAATCAAATCTCTGAACAAATTCGTGCTTATGAACAGACGACATCTGAGTTAGAACAACGCCAGCAAGAACTTGAAGTGTTAGAAAAGGAAGAACCTAAAAGGCGGGCTTTGCTAAAGCAGAAACGTCTTAAGATTCAGAAACGCATTACAGAGTTGCAGAGTAAAACCCAAGATTCTTTTCAGCAGAGTTATACTGCTTCTATTCATGTTTCTGCTGTTGAAACAATGATTCGCAATCGTTATCGAGATAAGAAAGATGCAAAAGAGTACGCCGCAGGTTATCTGACTGAGCAACTTCAAGGTAAGATTGAAACCTATATCAAGGAAAATTCTAATTCTCTAAAAACTGACATTGATGAGTTTTTGAATACTTATGAGGAAGTGTTTCTCAAACTTCCTAAGCTCAATCTTGGCTCTGTTTCTATACCTTTCGATCCAAAAGGAGCATTCATAGGTGGTCTTGCAGGGGCAGGTAGTGTTGGTGCGCTTGCTGTTTGGGCCGCCTCATTGGGAAATCTTGGCGCTTATATCCTGGTTGCCAAATTTGTTAGTCTTCTCTCCGCGTTAGGTATCAGTATTAGTGGTGGTGTTGCGACAGTTGTATCTTTCGTTGCTGCTATTGGTGGTCCAATTACATTAGGGATAGGCTTATTTGCAGCGGCTATTTTCCTGGGTTTAGCTTTGTTTGGAGAGTCATGGGAACGTCGTTTAGCAAAGAAGATTGTTAGTCATTTTGAGGAACAAAGAGTATTGCATAAATTTCTACAAGGCAGTGAGGAGTATTGGCAAGATACAGCCAAAGCTTTTGAAAAAGGGGCTGATGCAGTTGAAGATCAATTTCAAGAATATATTCAACACCTTCGAGAACTTTGCTCTAATGACGAGATATCCAAGAAAAAAGTTGAGAGGATTTTGCTTATTCTAGGAGAGTTAAAAGCTTTTTTCGCCGAAATTCCCTGGAGGGGGTCTATAAGTTAGCGAAAGGAGGGTTGTAACTTACAGTAGCCCAACACTGCGTTGGTGCGGACGGAACAGAGGTTATCGTTGGGAGTTCAGGGTGATCTGCCGCCGCACAACTTCAAGGTTGAACTTTCTTCTTCCTCTTATCTGTGAACTCCCAACTTTCAATTCCCAATGCCTAACTCCCTTTTCTTCTTCAGAGTGGCAGTCTACCCGATGTAGCTAACGATGCAAACGCCTCAAGCAACAACCCCTTTATTAACAGCTCTCCAAGAATTGGCTAACAAACCGGACGCCGCGTTTTATGCACCTGGTCATAAGCGCGGGGTGGGAGTTTCGCCACAACTGCGAGAGGTGCTAGGAGAACAGGTCTTTCGCGCAGATTTGCCGGAATTACCCGAACTTGATAACTTATTTGCGCCTTGTGGGGCGATCGCAGACGCGCAAAATTTAGCCGCAGAAGCCTTTGGTGCAGAACGCACTTGGTTTTTGGTGAATGGCTCAACCTGTGGAGTGATGGCGGCGATTTTAGCGACTTGTGGCGAGGGCGATAAGATGATCTTGCCGCGCAACGTACATCAAAGCGCGATCGCGGGTTTGATTCTATCGGGGGCGATTCCCATTTTTGTGACGCCGGAATATGACCCCAATCTCGATTTAGCCCACAGTATTACACCGAATGCGATCGCCAATGCCCTGCAAGTCCACCCCGATGCCAAAGCGGTGATGCTCGTCTATCCCACCTATTATGGCGCGTGCGGGGATGTGGAGGCGATCGCTCAAATTTGTCATCAACACGGAATTCCCCTACTTGTAGACGAAGCACACGGCCCCCATTTCGCTTTTCACCCAGACCTCCCCCCCTCTGCCCTGGCCAGCGGTGCAGATTTAGCCGTACAATCGGCGCATAAGGTATTAGGGGCGATGACTCAAGCGTCCATGCTCCACCTGCAAGGGCAGCGCATCGATTGCGATCGCATTTCCCAAGCCTTGCGCCTCCTCCAATCGACTAGCCCTAGCTATCTGTTACTGGCTTCTCTAGATGCGACGCGCCAACAAATGGCTCTCCACGGCGAAGCCTTAATGAGCAAAACTCTACAACTCGCCAAACACGGTTACGCGCAAATTGCTCAAATTCCGGATTTATCTGTTTTGCAAGCCTCTCATACGCCCGGTTTTTTGGCTTTAGACCCAACCCGAATCAGCGTGAATCTCGGTAACTTAGGGATCAGTGGCTATGAAGCGGATGAAATTTTACGCCAGCAGTTTGGCGTTACTGCGGAGTTACCTTCAACCCAACACCTTACTTTTATTATCAGCTTAGGGAATACGCTGACTGATATCGAGAAAATGGTCAACGCTTTTCGTCAGTTAACCCAAACTCGGAAATCGTTAAGCCTTCCTTCTCAAGAACAGACGGTTTTCAGCAGGTGGAAAGAAGAATTTCTGTTTATTCATCCTTCCTCCTTTCGCCTTTATCCTTCATTATCCCCTCGGCAAGCTTTCTTTGCGGCCACAGAACGCGTTCCGATTGAACGGGCAGATGAGCGGATTTGTGCGGAAATGATTTGTCCTTACCCTCCCGGAATTCCGGCTTTAATGCCCGGTGAGGAAATTAACTTAGCCACTCTAGATTATTTACACCAAGTTCTCAACCTAGGGGGAAGCCTGACCGGGTGCAGCGACCCCACCTTAAAAACCATTAAAGTGGTTAAGGGTTGAAAACTTACGTTTCCCTTGCAGCTAGCCAGTTTTCTAAGTCAGAGAGATTGGCAAAATCTAGCAGCGCCTCTCCTAGCGATTCTAATTGCGCGATCGCCAGCGTATCAATTTGTTTTCTGAAAGGTTCGGGGACTTCCCCTACGCGCCGAGTCAGTTGGCGGAGAATGAGCGATCGCTCTCCCTCCGCTTTGGCTTCCTGATAGACCCGCGTTTGTTGCAAGGTAATTCCTAACATGGCTTCAACCTCTTGCCGACTGAGATTGGCAAATTTATACGTCATAATCGTTGTTACCATCTCTAGGATGGCACGATTTGTGGGTGGAGGTAGCTCCTGTTGCGATCGCGCTAACAAATTTCGCGCTTCTAGTGCGGCTCGATCTTCTCGAAGCGTAGTTAAGACCATTAAAGCAACCCCTAACGGTAATTGAGCCATTTCGCCCAGTTCATCTAGGTAAACGCGATGAACGCGATCGCCATTGAGTAAATCTTCATAGGGTAAGGTTTGACTTTGCTCGATGGTTCGCGATGGATAAACGACGACAGCCTGCCAGTCTTCAAAGCGATCGCGGTTGCGGTAAAAATAGAGAAACGACTCTCCAAATAATCGCTCATACAGTTGTTCATCCTTTTGAAACTGGACTTCACAGAAAAAAACAACTCCTGGCGTTTCCGCTTCGGGTGGGAGAAAGACCCCATCAATTTCAAACTTGGGTTCTTTTACCGCAACTGAATCAAAGCGATAGTTCTCAGCATTGACGGGCGGATTTTCCAGTAGCTCAAATAACAGTTCTGGCGATTGTTGGAACAGTTGATAAAAGATGGAATCTCGTCGCATAGCCGGAACTCTCGAATCGTTGAATTTATCCTACTCCTCAGCGCAGGTAGATGAGGCGACTGGTAAGGTTTGGTAGGATAAACACAATCTTGGCGAACGTGAAGCGCAGTATTCGCTTTGCACAGGTGAGATTCAGTTGTTTTTACCGGATCGCTTATGCGCTGGCCTTATGTCACTCCGGGAATTCCAGATGATTGGTTTGAAAGACTTCCGGGTATTCCTCTGAGCAAGCGAGAAGTTCGCCTGTTGATGATTTCGGCTTTGCGACTGCAACCGGATTCGGTGGTATGGGATATTGGGGCAGGAACGGGGACAATTCCTGTAGAAACGGGCTTGCTCTGTCCGCAAGGTAAAATTATTGCCGTAGAACGGGATGAGGATGTGGCGGCGCTGATTCGGCGAAACTGCGATCGCTTTGAGGTTTCTAACGTAGAAGTGTTTGAAGGAAGCGCCCCAGAATGCTTGCAAGATTTACCGCATCGTCCCCAGCGCGTCTGTATTGAGGGGGGTAGGCCGATTAAAGATATCTTAAAAGTCGTTTGGCAGCATTTAGTGCCCCAAGGTCGAATTGTCGCCACTGCTAGCAGCCTAGAAAACTTGTATGCGATTTCCGAAGGGTTCGCAGAACTGCAACTCCGTAATATTGAGGTGGTTCAGTCTTCCATTAACCGTTTAGAGAAGCGCGGGATTTATCAAACCTTTGCCGCCGTCAACCCGATTTTTATCTTAAGTGGCGAAAAGCTAGATTAGGAAGACCGCCCCTTTCCTTTCAAGATCGCCAATCTGTGCAGTCAGGGGTTTGGCGCTTCATAATCAAGATAGAACGGTAGCGATCGCGCTGGGAAGAGAGGTCCCATTAAAAGGCATCCGAACTTTGCGCCGACCTATCGAGCGAATGACAAAAAACGAATGAGCGCTTAAAGTCGTTAAAGTAAGCGAAATCGTTTCTTAACTTTCTTAACCCGATAATGTCCTCACCATCCGAGTTCTCTTCTCGCCCTAGCTTCTCCCTCCCGTGGTCGCGCATCCTCAGCGGTCTAGTGGCGATCGCCATTGCGTTACCCATGACGATCCTAGGCGGATGGTACTTTACCTTATGTTTTGGGGCGATTGTCTATCTGGGTCAATTAGAATATTTTCAACTGGTGAGAGCAAAAGGGATTGCACCGGCTGCCAAAACCACCATTGCAGTCAGCTTAATTTTATTAATCATCTGTACGTTCTCCTCGCCCCTAGCGGATGCCGTTTTACCCGTCGCCGCCACCTTTATTTGCTTTTATTTACTGTTTCAGCCCAAACTCGCGACGATCGCCGATATCGCCTCTTCCATTTTGGGCTTATTTTATTGCGGCTATCTACCCAGTTATTGGGTGAGATTGCGATCGCTAGAAGCCCAAACCACCAGCAACCTCCCCTTAGACGCCTATTGGCCGGAGGATTGGACGAACTGGCAAGCTTTACCCCTAGGGTTAACCGTAACGCTCTTAACCTTCCTGTGCATCTGGGCGGCGGATATTGGTGCTTATACGTTTGGTCGGATGTTTGGACGGACGCGCCTGACCCATATTAGCCCGAAGAAGACGGTAGAAGGGGCATTATTTGGCGTGGTAGGGAGTATTGCGATCGCGCTGGTGGGGGCGCGGTATTTAGATTGGCCGCATGGTCTGTTGACGGGATTTGCCTTTGGGTTAATGATTGGCATTGCTAGCTTATTGGGCGATCTCACCGAATCAATGATGAAGCGAGATGCGGGCGTTAAAGATTCCGGACAACTCATTCCTGGACATGGAGGAATTCTCGATCGCGCCGATAGCTATGTCTTTACCGCACCTTTAGTTTATTATTTTGTCACCCTCGTCTTGCCGTTGTTTACTCGATTCTAAGCAAAGGCTGACAATTGAGCGGCCCAAGTATGCCAATCATGACCGCCATTCCACACTTCTAACTGATGGGGGATGCGGTTGCGGTGCAAAAGTTCTGAGAGTTGCAAATGTTCGCTTAACCCGCCATCTTCATGGGCTGTGAGGAGTTTAATATCGGTATTCAATCCCCCTAAATCTACCCAGCGATCGCGGTTCATATTCGCCATATAAGCCATTGGATTCATAAAATAGAGTTCTTGCTCTTTTTCGGCTGAGGAAAACTCGCTAAAGACCGCAGAACTATGGGCGATATCGTAAATGCCGCCCATCGCCAGACAGCGACGAACCAGGGTAGGATGCCGCAACGCTAAATTTAACGCATGGGTGGCACCAAGGGCGCAGCCAGCAACCACCAAAAAGTCATTTTGAGCTTCATCGCAAGCATAGGGGATAAATTCTTTCACCCAATGGCGTTCGAGTAACAACCAGCGATCGCGCCGTTCTTGAAGCGTGAGATTAGACGCAAAAAATGTTTCCCAATCTCGCGTATCTAAGCAAAAAATTTGGAGGTAACTGCTATCGAGGTACCAGCGCAAACTGGCAATTAAACCGCGATCCTCTGGCTCAAAAAAACGCCCGCAACTGCTAGGAAATAAAAGTAAAGGATAACCAGAAGTACCAAAATGCAATACCTCTAGTTCTTCAGGCCAAATTTTTGACCTGAAGCGAAAGTACCGACGAGCATAAGCCATTGAGCGATTACCCAGAAAAAGAGCGGCGATCGTACTGCTGAAGCCAACGTCTTCTGTTATACCATTTTGCCTGCTAGAACCCCTAAAGATATGTCTCTATTGATTTTGCAAGAAAAAGATCGGGTTTGCCGCGACCGTTAGCATCGGGCATTGCGCCGATTAAGGTAAACCCACATTTTTGATAAAACGCATAGGGATGGCGATGCAGGTTTTGAATCTGGGCGAGTTTTTCTAAGGGGTTGGGATAAAGCAATACACCCGAAAGGGAGGTTTGAGCATTTTCGTCATCGGTTCCCACCCATAAAGTTAACCCCCCTCGCTGACTAACTTGCTGTTCTAAGTCTGCCACTAAAGCCCGACCAATGCCTTGACTTTGATAGGTAGGATGCACCACCAGGGGATGCAATTCCCAAACATGACCGCCGTAACTGGGAATTCCCCCAATCCATCCTAAGACGAAGCCAGCAGGCGCGATCGCCACTCGACTAATCCGCGAATCGCTTAAGGAGTCCTGGACTTCTGTTAAAGCGCTGTCTAAGGTTGGCCAAGCTTGGGGGTGATGTTCCCGAAAACCCTCAACTAACAAAGCTGCAACTTCGTGAATGCGATCGCTAGCATCGGGCAAGAGATCGACAATTTCCATAACCTTAGTTGAGTCTATCCAACCGCTGATTAAGGCTGTCGAGTTCCTGGCGATTTTGTTCTAACAAGCGCCTAAAATTAGCAATTTCTTCAGCAGTTGGAGCATCTTGACTAATACCTTCTAACTGCTGGTTGACTCCATCTAAACAGGCATTTAAGGCGGCTGCAAACTCGTAGCGCGTCACGGGTTGGTTGCCCCGAAAGCTGCCATCGGGATATCCAGTTAGGCAACCGCTAACGCTGGGGACGGGTTGAACTTGCGCGAATGAGGCGTCAGAAGGATACGCGATCGCAAGGATAACCAAACTCCAGGAGATTTTTCGGAGAAGTTGAAGCATAGAAAAAATGCTCAATTGGCGATTTTCTCTAGCATAGCGCGACCGCTCGACTCAAAGGTTGAATACTCAATCACAGAAGTAATGCTTTGAGTCACCTAAATAGGGGGTGACAATCGACGATCTGAAGCTGATTCATTAGAAGAGCAGGCTTTTACTGCTAACAACTTTAGGAATAAAAGCCTGCTGTCACCGATCCAGACATAACCCATCCTCTTGATTTGAGAGGTTAACGGTATTTTAAATTCTGGTCGCTTTTATAGATTTTGACTGTGATTTGCAAATCTCTTATAGTGTCGCCGCAAATCAAACGCTGAAAATCTGCTTTAAGATAGACAATTTCAAGCCAGAAACTTAATTTTTTATGAATTTGTAACAGGCGATCGCAAAAGCTCGAATCAATTGCCCAGGTTTGCCCAACCGCCCCTCATTCGTATGAGAAGTCGAAAAATCCGCACTCCCCTTGCCATTTGAGTCATTAAACGCTAAGAGAGAATGGATATAGCCCGTTTTTCTGTGCAATTCCACCTTGAGCAACCCACCTTCCCCTCAACCGAACCTGCAAGAGTCTCACCTCAAAAGCGCCCGTGCGAGTCTGAAACAGGCGATCGCGCAGTATGGACAACTCAACCGCCATCGGCAAATTGCCCTGAACCCAAGCCTGCAAGCGGCCTTAAAGCCGGAAGTTGAGGTCTTAAAGTCCAGCTTAGATAAACTCGACCAAGGGGTAATTCGGATCGCGGCGTTTGGTTTAGTCAGTCGCGGGAAATCGGCAGTTCTCAATGCTTTAATGGGCGAAAAAGTCTTGCAAACTGGGCCCTTAAATGGGGTGACACAATGGCCGCGTTCGGTACGGTGGACGCCTCAGAACAATGGTAAGGTGCAGGTTGAGTTAATTGACACGCCGGGGTTAGATGAGATTCAAGGACAAGCGCGGGCGCAAATGGCGCGTTCGGTGGCGCGTCAGTCCGATTTAATTCTATTTATTGTGGCGGGGGATATTACCCGGACGGAATATCAAGCGCTGCTGGAGTTGGAACAAGCCCAGAAACCGCTGATTTTGGTCTTTAATAAAACAGACTTGTATCCGGAACAGGATATTGAGGCAATTTATCGCAAGCTGCAACAACTGGGCGCAACGGAAGCGCAAAGCAAGCTACTCACGCCGAATGAAATTGTTCGGGTAGCCGCCGATCCCATTCCCCGCCAGATGCGCTTGGAATGGCCCGATGGACGAGTGACGTATGAGTGGGAGACGCCGAAGCCGCAGGTAGATGAACTGAAGCACAAGCTTCTGGAGTTACTCAACCGCGAGGGGCGCAGTTTGTTAGCGTTGAATGCGATGGTACAGGCGCGGGAAGCAAGCGTTAATATTGCCCGCAAGACGTTGGAGTTGCGCGATCGCGAAGCGGAGGCGTTAATCTGGAAGTTCGCCCGCTATAAGGCGATCGCAGTAGCCGCAAATCCCATTGCGATTTTAGACCTGGTGGGGGGTGCGGGGGCAGATTTGGCGCTGATTCGGGCGTTGGGGAAATTATACGATCTGCCGATGACTAATTATGAGGCGGGGAAACTCTGGAAGACGATTTTACTCAGTTCTGGGGGATTGCTGCTGGGCGAGTTGGGCAGTAGCCTATTGATGGGGTTGGGGAAAAGTACCGCCGCTGCTGTGGGGGCTGCTGGAGAGGGGGCGTTAAGCGTAACGGCTTATGCGGGAACGGCGATCGCCCAAGCGACATTAGCCGGATATGGGGCGTATAAGGTGGGGAGGGTGGCTCAAGTCTACCTCGAACAGGGATGTACTTGGGGGCCATTGGGGGCGAATACGGTGATTCAAGATATTCTCAATCAGGTAGAACCCAATACGATTCTCTATCGCCTGCGCCAAGAGTTAACGGCGGGGGTAAAGGGCGATCGCGCCTAGGAAATCTCGCTATCTTGAGGTAAGGGTTTTTTGACTCTCGCTTGCGGGGATGCGGGTTGGGCTTTAGGGCGCTTGCGACTGAATTTTTCCGACTCTTTGACGCCTTCTTGAAAGTGAAAGATGGTCGCAATGGCAGCAATGGCAAAATAAAATAGCCGCAGAATCCATCCTTGGGCTGCAAAGATAAAATTGACGATCCAGGCTTGCGAACCCACCATGCGGTTAAATCGGGCTTTGACGCGGTTATCTACATTCTGCATTTCCTCCATTTGCTGCTGGTTGGTAGGAATAACCGGATATTGGGCGGTAAACAGGTAAAAGCCGAGATACCCTTTATGCCCCACCCGGCTATGCAAAAAGTCATTGGTCATGCTTTGCACTTCTGCGGGTAACAAGCTTTCTTGAGCGCCCACTTCTCTTAACCATTCTCGGTAGCGGACTAAGCCGGTAATATTAAATAAAATGGGCACAATGGGAATCAGCAAGAACAGGCTGACTTTGCGTCCTAAATGGCGGGGAAGCACGCCGCAGGCAATACCAAATCCTAATCCTAAAACGGCAAAGAGAATAATATTAGAAAGCTCAACAATTTCAATCCCTCGCAGCAAATCTCCTAATAGGGGAATGGGATAGATATACTCATCGCTGACAAAAATCAGCAGGCGTTTGAGCATAATGACTAGGGCAATTACTGCAAAGATAATGCCTAGGTAAAGAAGGCTGCGGAGGAGGTTTTTAGAATTATTCATGGAAAAGGAGCGAACGGAAGCGACACCAGCAAGGCAATGCAGGTAATGATACCATTTAAACTCCTGAAAATTGGCTGAGATGGGGGGGCGTTATCTTGTCGTTTTATTCTTTTTGTGCTAGAAATTGGCTGAAAAATTAGCACAATTGCGTGATATTTTTTACAACCCTGCCGGTTCTGAGGGCGCGTCAATTTTCACCTGTTGGACGTAGCGCTCAATATCTTGAAGCGTTGGAACGCTCTGAGCATGTTGAAGACTGAGCCATAATAGGTATTCAATATTACCCGCTGGCCCGGCAATGGGGGAATGGGTTAAACCGCCATATTGCCATCCTAATGATAAGCTGGCCTGTAAAACCTGAAAAATGGCTTCTGCCCGCGCTTGGGGATCGCGAACAACGCCTTTTTTTCCCACGCGCGATCGCCCGACTTCAAATTGGGGTTTAACCAGCAAAACTAACTCTTTGGGCGATTGTAATAAATTTTTTAACGCGGGTAAAATTTTTGTTAAAGAGATAAAAGAAACATCAACAACACCGAAATTGGGAAGTTCAGCATCGCCATAGAGTTCTTCGGGTTGTAAATAGCGCAGGTTTGTTCTTTCTTTGAGAATCACGCGCGGATCGTTTCGTAAACCCCAATCAACTTGACCGTAACCGACATCGATGCCGTAAACTAATTTAGCGCCCGCTTGCAATAAACAATCGGTAAAGCCGCCGGTGGAGATCCCGCCATCTAAACAAATGCGATCGCTAACGTCTATTGCAAAAATCGCCAGCGCCTTAGCCAGCTTTTCGCCCCCTCTCGATACAAAACGCGATCGCGCTTTTAGCTGAATTTCCGCGCTAGCATCCACCTCGGTTCCCGGCTTATCCACCACCTGCTGATTCACCTTCACTTCCCCAGCACGGATCAAGCGTTGCGCCATCTGTCGAGAGTCGCACAAAGCCCGTTCCACCAATAATGTATCGAGTCGTTGTTTTGCCAAAATCGCTTGCAGTAGAATCCAGATGCCGCTCATTTTACCACTGCCTTGCAGCGAGTCTGAGGTGAATTGAGTTGGGCAGGAAATTAGACAAAGGCGCGATCGCATCGGTTCCCCTTGTCTATAGTGTAAAAGAGCAGTTTGCAGGAGGTTGATATGTTTGGTCTTGGTCCCCTTGAAGTTGGCGTAATTACCGTGGTTGCTTTACTCATCTTTGGTCCAAAGAAAATCCCCGAAATGGGAAGTGCGATCGGTAAAACCCTACGAGGCTTTAAAGAAGAAATGAATAAACCCACCTTAGAAGACGAGGGTACGCCAGAAAACCCCGATCGAGAATAGCATCTATTGGCAGTCGCCAGCCTTTAACCAAAACCTTTGGGCGCGGGTCTATCGCAAGGTTCAAAATTGGATATTGCGATAGATCGATGGCGACTTACTCCACATACTCAGTATCAATCTCCACATCTAAACTTTCTGCATCAATGCGGATATACAAAACATTGGGACGACAGCACACTTGACAATCTTCAATATAAGATTGCTGTCCGCCGCCACTGATATCGATAAAAGTGGTACTCGGTTCCCCACAATACGCACAATAATATTCAGCCGTAGTTTGCATCGTTTTAGAGAGTTTATGCGAGCTTGATCCAGCGTTCTAGAACGGTCTTGATTTGCTGAAGTCCGTACAGGTGCGAGAATTGCGATCGCCCATAGAGAAAATCATGCAAACTCACCTGATAATTTTGTTGCAAGGCTAAATCTAGCCAAAGATTATTATAAGCTTGACCGGGAATATAATCAGGCACGTTCTCGCGATAGTAAGGAAAGCTATCGAGACAGCGATTAAAGAAGTTTTTTCGCCCCCAATGTTCGAGAAAACGCCGCCGGGGGTGAAATTCGCCGAGGTTTTGTAAAACCTGATAAATCGTATCGGCTAAAGATTCTGGATAGAAGGCGGCACAAAGTCCAGCCCCTTCTGGGAAAATTGGAGCATCACCTCGCGCGTATTGATTATACTCTTGAAAGCAAACCACCGGAATATTGCAACTCATAGCTTCTAAAATACTGCGGTTCTTCCCTTCTAGCAGCGAAGTCATGATGCATAATTTAGCGTGAGAATAATACACCGGCATCTCAGCATAATAATCGACTTGAGGAATCACCTCAAGATAATCAAAAGGATTGCCTAAAATGGCTTCAATTTTTTGCCACTCTCTAAGACTATGGGGTTCTAAAGTTTGGGGATTTTTCAGATCGAATGGCCGACAGACCATTAATCGCAGGCGAATGGGATGATGGGGATACTTTTGGTGATAAATCTTTAAAGCTTGAGCTACAATCGGTAAGTTTTTTTCCTCCGATAACCGGGCGACACAAATTACATCAATTTGCTTTTGGGCGATATTGCGCGGCGAAATTAGATATTCATGGGTAAAATCAGAATCCATTAAGGGAATGAGGATCTTTTTAGCTCGGTCGGGATAGTTTTTTTGAAACCACGCTTCTCGGCTAGGATTATCATAAAGTTTGCAATACGCATCTGCTGTAGTAGACCAAGGGTAAGAACACCACATGGAATAGGCAAAGGAAAAGAAAACAGGTGCAAGTTGAGGAAAAACTTTGTTGAGGAGGTCTACAGACTCGCTAAAATAAATCCCCTTAATAAAACGCCCTTCATAAAAAAGAGGGGGTAACAGGTTATAAAAACTAATGGTGGAAAAGCGTTCGGTATCGGTTTCAAAGATTTCTTGGGTAAAAGCATCCAAGTCTGCATAAATCTCGTCTAGCGGTTTCCGAATATCGGGATTCATCAGATATTGGCGGTGGCGCTGAAAGTCTCCCCGTCCCATAGCGTTAAGACTCAATAAACTATAAGCTTGATTGTAAACTGGAGCGACGCATCTTCCTATCTGGAAACCTTGACTTAAAAATTGAGCATTCCGCAGTTAAAACCGGAAGCTAGGTTTAGCCTAACTTCCGGTTATCGATTGACAAATCTTTTTTAGGTTAGGTAGAACGCTAGAGAAACCCAACTATATCAGCATTCTTGTTGGGTTACGCTAATGCGAATCCAACCGCTATTGCCATCTTAAAATTGGCTGTCTCAAAAGTTCGCGACTACCTTGAGTAACGGTCAAAAAGTCGCCTTTTGTGGTTCCGCGAATCAGCAAATAACTGACATCCCCATTAATCGCTTCAAAATAGTTACCTTGGCGGTCATAGTCATACAGACGAACCCGAATGCTATCGCCATTGCGCTTGTTGACTCCTACGTAATGTCCTGGGTTATCGCCACCACAAATATTGACCCAGTAATCGCGCGTTTCTGCAACTACAAATAAGCTTTCATGTTGCAAACAATAGTTCCGCGATTGAGCAATAACCAGGGGTTCGGCTTGGACAACCGGAGAAGCAACGCCAGCATCAGCGACACTCATGGCTAGCACGCACAGGCTTATTCCTTTGAGTAACCAATGGCTTGTTTTAATTAAGGTTGATTTCATGGGAGTTCAACATAACTTAGCAGCATCATTGCTCGAATCTAGCCTGCACCGGAGAGAACGTCCAGAGTCTTTATGGTTTATTTACAAGCGCGTTGAATTTTGTTAAAGAACGGGACTAAACTGAGCGGTTGCAGACGCTAAATGCTTTTGTAGAGTAGAAGTTGGCAGGGGGCCTTTTAAATGTTCCCAAGGAAGAATTTGTTGTTCGTCCCAGTTAGCATGGACAAAGTAGTCTAACTCTGGGAGTGTCCCGGCGAGTTCTTTGTAGGCGCGGCGATAACTGCCGAGGGTTTCTCCATAATGACGGGTTAATTCTAGCAGATGAGACAAACGGCGATCGCCACGAGAAATTAAGGCTTGAATCACCGACCAGTTATAACTTTCTGGACGAAATTCAATCTTCAGTTTGCCTAATTCTTTCTGGAGAAATTTTAAGCGTTTTTCCGCTTGGGGATTGACGCCAAACCACTGAAAGGGCGTGTGAGATTTTGGGACAAAGGTGCTGCATCCTAACGTAAGGCGCAAACCGGGTGCTGCTTTCCTTAAATCGCGCATCATTAGAACGGTTTGTTCTAAATCCTCCATTTCTTCTCCCGGAATGCCCACCATTCCGTAAAGTTTGATGCCCTTTAAACCGCCTGCTTTGGCATTAATGGCCGCTTGTAAGATCTCGGCTTGTGTTAATTTCTTATTGATAATCTGCCGCAGGCGTTCTGAACCACTTTCGACCGCAATTGTAATGGAATGGGTATCTCGGCTGGCTAAAGTTGCAGCCAGTTTTGGCGTTACCGTATTGGTGCGAACGGAGGCGACGCTGAGGCGGACTTCTTGATATTGGGGTTGGCTGAGATAGTCGAGTAACGTTTCAAATTCGGGATGTTGCGTGACGGAAGCCCCTAACAAGCCGATGCGGTTAGTGACGCTTAAACCGCGTTCAATGGCAGGAATCAGAGAACCTTCTAAGCTGGCGGTGCGAAAGGGTAAAGTCAGATAGCTTGCTAAACAAAAGCGACACATTTCTGGACAACTGCGAACCACTTCCACCATAAAGATGTTTTCCCAAGCTGCTTTAGGGGTGACAACGGTGGAAGCCGATAAGATATTTCCCCGATAGGTTTGTTTTTCAACTTCAGCCGGGATAGATTGATCTAGAGGTTCGATACTTGCGATCGCACCCGTTGGCGATTCATAACTCGCGACATACAGGCTAGGAACGTAGATGCCCGGTACTTGCGCGAGATGCCGTAATTGGGTTTGGCGATCGCTATGACGAACGGTTTGATAGGCGTCAATTAAGTTGGCGAGTAAGTCTTCCCCATCCCCTAGTAAAATTAGGTCGAAAAAGTCGGCGAAGGGTTCGGGGTTGGCGGTTAAAACAGGTCCTCCTCCAAACACCAGGGGATGCTGGTCTTGGCGCTGTTGGCTGCGTCGGGGAATTTTTAAAAACTCTAAAAGCTGGAAAATATGAATGTAGTCGAGTTCCCAGGATACAGAAAAACCGACAAGTTCGGGTTCTGAGGGTAAGGGTTCGTGCAGGTCGGTAAACAGGCGGCTGACTTGCAGATCGGATCGCATGGCAAGGGTTGCCCAAACCACCTGATAGCCTAGACTGGTAATGCCGACGCTATACTCGTTGGGAAAGGCAAAGATGGTTGAAATTGGATCGCCGCTAGGCGTTGCAGGGGTAAAAAGAAGGCGTTCGTCTGAAAAGGCAGGAAGGTTCACAACTGATATAAAGGGAGAGACAAATCTTGATTCTGGAGCCTGGGTAAGGGGTTGAGGATGGGAAGACTTTCTGGGTAGAATGACTTTTCTTACGGAAGACCTTACAGGCAGTCACACTTTCCACCCATAACTGTAATTCTACAAAAAATGAGGCACTTTGTCAAATCGGCATTTTTGCCCTCTATCTTTTACCCATTGAATTATCAAAAAAACAGAGAGAAATAGGGCTATTTGTATCTAAACTTTAGATAAAAGATACCCAAATTTAGAACTAAAGTAATACTATTAGCAAGCATCACCGCAACATCTTTTCGGAAGTAGCCATAGACCAACCAAAGAAACACGCCCGTACAAAATGTAATCAGCATCAGCGAAGAAACATCTTTGGCTGATTTAGAGCGATAGGTCTTTAACATCTGCGGGAGAAAAGCAAGCGTGGTTAGCGCCCCCGCAGTCAATCCTAAAATAGTAATGCCAGCATCCATGCGAGTCCCCAATATTGAAAGCCCTTTTAAGGTTAACGCCTAAAGCTCACCTATAGCAATCCGGTTTGATTTTTGAAGAAAATGAGGGAGGATACAGAGGTTGAGTCGTACCAAGGTTACTTCGGTGGTCAATACCTCGTCCCAAACCGCAATAGAAGAATTACAAGGATTTATTGCT
>NZ_MJGC01000089.1 GCF_001746915.1 Desertifilum tharense IPPAS B-1220 | reverse complement strand
TTTAGATTATTTCAGGTTATTAATGACAGAGGTACAAATTTAACAGATGGAGATCTGTTAAGAGCTAAAACCTTAGAACTGTTGGAAGGTTTTCATCAGGATCAAGATTCTGTTGAAAGGTTGTGGGATGATATACTCTCTGATAATCCATCTGATACAGAAAACTATTTAAATTGGATTTATGAATCTTATAAAGGTAGTAGAGCAACACAAAATGCTTTGTTTGATATGTTTCTTGATGAATTCTTTCCACAGCATCAACTATAGCAATCCTAAATCCAATCTAAACCTTCTCTAACTCCCCTCGCCCACTGGGAGAGGGGTTGGGGGTGAGGGGAATCTCACAACTCACTTAAGATTGCTATATTTGAGAAAGGCAATCGTGTTCTCGGAATTGCCCTTCTCAACTGCTTGAATTAGGCACTGTTGAGTATAAAGGTCTACAGCACCGTAGTACGTCTGCTTGCTCCGTTCATTTGTCATAGGAACTTCGATACGTTCGTCCGTTTTACCCCAGACATACCCACAAACATCTCCCCATAACAGATGGCACTCATCAGAGAACAGAACTACCAATTTCCTACAGCCAATTTCATGCCGATGCGCTTCCAACCAAGCGCGAATCTGCTGTTTTTTTCTCTACCAACTCAGGGTCTGCCTTGGGATTATGCTTTTGGGTTTTCTTCCAGCTAATCCCCGCCTGCTCAAATAAGGTGTAGTAACTTTGCTTAGAGTTAAATACCACCTCATATTCCTGCTCGATGTGCTGTTGCAGTTCGGTGAGATTCCAGTAGTTCTTGAGCTTCAACCAGGCAATTACATCCTGGCGTTGCTCAGGCGCAAGATACCCGTTCGAGCCAGAATAGCCCAATTTCAAGCCTGAAACTCCTGATTGTTCATAACGCTGAGTCCATTTACTAATAAACCCTGAACTGACTCCTAAACTCTCGCCGATCTCCCGGTGTTTGAATCCTTTGAGAAACATCTGGACGGCTACAGCCCGTTTAAGTTCACGGGAATCGGGGTTGGATTGGATGTATGAATTGAGATCTTCTAGCATGGAGCCGGTTTCAGTTTGATCTTGTCCTCTCTATATTCTCATAACTGACTTAGGATTGCTATATATCCTCGTAATGCTGCTGGAAGCGTTCTAGATGCTAATCTTGAACCCTTCAAAAATACGCTTGGAAATCTCACGATTATGGACCCTGCTCAGAATAATATCGGTGGTAACGATAGCTTTGCTGTTAAGCAGCCAATTTATCAAACTTCATCAGTTCTTTTGACTCAGGAAATTGGAATCAAGACAGCTTGGACACAACAAGAAATTGTGGATCATAAGAACTTACTCATAGATGCTGCTGTTAAAATTTTTCGCCCATGAGCTATTTCTAATCTTGGCAGAACCAAGGAGCGATCGCTCTCATCCTACAGTAAAGTGGGGAGTAGGAGGCACAAGCCATGCAATCAATGTTTCCAGGGATGAACCCCTATCTCGAAAGTCCTGAACTGGGGTCAGAAGTTCATTTTGGGTTGATTGCAGTGCTAGCGCGATCGCTCAATGCTATGATTACCCCCAAATACCGGGCGGCGGTTGAGAAACGTGTTTATACAGACTCGCTGTTGGTGGGTATTCCCGATGTTGTTGTCGTTCAGCGGGGTGCAGAAACTAACCCAGAAGTTATTAAACCGCAACAAACTACAGCAACCCTTAGCAAACCGCTAGCCGTTACCGTCTCCATTGTAGAGGAAACCCAAGAGCGGTTTTTAGAAATTCGAGAAGTGGCAACCGGAAGCGTCGTTACGGTGGTAGAGGTGCTATCGCCGAAAAACAAGCGGGCGGGGGAAGGTCAGGTGAAGTATGATACTAAGCGGCAAAGGTTACTCAACAGTGCGGTTCATCTCGTCGAAATTGATTTGCTGCGAACCGGAGAAGCCAAACCCGTAGCCGGAGGAATAGCATCAGACTATCGGATTTTAGTCAGCCGCGCAAACTATCGTCCTACCGCAGAATTGTATCCCTTTAATTTACGAGATCCGTTACCTCGCTTTTTGTTGCCTTTACGTTCTGGCGACTCAGAACCGATTATCGATTTACAGACTCTATTAGAGCAAGTCTATCAAGAAGCTGCCCTAGATTTGGCAATTGACTACTCTATGCAACCGAACCCACCGTTACGAGAAGAGGACTTCCAGTGGATGCAATCTTTATTGGAGGTGGAATGAGGTGAGTTAGGATTAGAGGATGCTGGCTTCGGTTTTGGCGATCGCAGTTAGAGTAAGGAATATACTTAAAGTGCGATTCTACCCTAACGGATCGCTTCGGAAATCGCTATGTTTTACAGTAACTTTAAGCTAGAAGATATTGAAACTAGTCTCGGCTTAACGATTCAGGAGAGTCAATTTATCTTTGCTCAAGTTGAGAAAGCAACCGTTAGCCCACTTTTAGAGCAGATTCTTGATTATAACCTACCTCTAGCCTTAGAAATCTCTACAGAGAAAGCTAGATCGGAGATGATTTTAACTCCGATTTTGATTGAATTCAAAAAAGTATTTGATTCAAAAATCAGTCTGTTTTCAGGACGAGAATTTAATGTCGATCCAGAACGCGGCTTAGTAGGATAGTGCGATTTTTTAATCAGTCAGTCTCCCTCACAGTTGCTCATTAAAGCTCCGGTGGCGGTGATTGTAGAAGCCAAAAATGATAATATTCAATCGGGATTAGGTCAGTGCATTGCCTCTATGTACGCCGCACAGTTATTTAATCAACGACAAGGAAATAATATCCCGACAATCTATGGTAGCGTGACAACTGGGACAAACTGGAAATTCTTAAAATTAACTGATTTAATTGTAGAAGTTGATGTTAGTGAATATTTTTTGAACAATCTGGGTTTAATTCTGGGTATTCTGAAAAGCTTTATTATTTTAGAGGATTAATGGGAAGAGTGCGATCGCACTTCTTCTAAAGCAGAGTTTACCGTTCAATAGGTGTAGGGTGCGTTACTAACGCACCCTACGAGTTAAGTTTAGAGGATGTTGGCTTTGGTTTTGGCGATCGCAGTTTGTCAGTGCAGTAAGAGTAGAGGAGATACTAACGAGCTAGGCAAGGTGCGATCGCATTGGGAAAATTTAATTCTATGTTTCTTGTTTCACCTTGCGGAATGGTCTGGAAAAGTTTTGTAGATTACTAGGTCGTGCTTGCCCAGCTTGAGCAAACTTGGCAATCCTAATTCCTATACCCTGGCTCAGAGGAATTTATGGTTGATGAAGCACCAAAAGCAGTACCGGAAAATCTGCTCCATGCACGCTACCAGATCCAGCAACAGCTTGCGAACCATGCTGGGCGAGAAACACTTCTAGCAACAGACTTAAAAACGGCAAAACCGGTAGTTATTAAGCTATTGACCTTCGATCGGTCGTTTGAGTGGGACGATCTGAAACTATTTGAGCGTGAAGCTAACACGCTAAAAACATTGTCTCACCCCTGCATTCCTAGCCATCTTGATTTCCTTGAGATAGAGTCACCTGATGCGAAACAGCTAGCGCTGGTACAGACCTATATACTGGGGCGATCGCTTGAAGACTACCTCCAAGCTGGACGAACGTTTACAGAGCCTGAAATCAAGGAATTGCTCAAGTCGCTGTTGCAAATTCTGGTCTATCTGCACGAACGCCAACCGCCAGTCGTTCATCGCGACATCAAACCGAGCAACATTTTATTGGGCGATCGCTCTGGCAACAGCATTGGTCAGGTTAATTTAGTTGATTTTGGCTCTGTTCAGACTCTGGCTATCCAGGAAGGGCGCACGGTTACTGTAGTGGGAACGTATGGCTATATGCCACCAGAGCAATTTGGTGGACGAACCGTTCCGGCGTCCGATCTCTATAGCGTGGGGGCAACAGCAATTGCATTGGCAACGGGAAAGCATCCGGCCGATCTGCCTCAGCAAGACTTCCGTCCGCATTTTGAAGCTTTTGTGCAGTTTACACCTGCCTTTACAAGCTGGTTGCAGCAGATGATTGAGCCAAGATTGGATCGTCGTTTTAGCTCGGCACAATCTGCGCTACAGGCTCTAGAACAGCTTCAACAATGGCACCATGCAAACCTCGTCCAGCACGCAAAGAAGGCTCCACCTTTTGATTACACCGGTAACATCATTGCTCGGAGTATCGCACTGGGTTCTGTGAGTGGGCTTCTCTGCGGTGCTCTGTTTGGCATTAGTATCATGCCAAGGGTTGGCAGCGATCAGGGGATTGGCGCGATTTTCGGAGCAATAGTAGGAATAATTGCTGGTCTAATCTTGGGATCGGTAAATGGTGTGTTGCTGAGTCGGATAACCGCACATTTCTTCTATCCCCTGAGGTCTGTTGGCTTATATCGATGGACGGCTAGACTACTGGGTATATTCTTAGGAAGTGGTGGTATGGTGCTTTATTTTCTCATCCTAAAAGAAGGTCCTATAACTCGCACTACATCCATGATAGTTGGCTCATCGCTTGGGACTGCCATTATTCTGGCTGGGGTCATTGGAGCTTTTGTGGGACAGTGCCTTGCACAATGGTACGAACAGCAAGCGGTAGCTGAGGAGGATGAGTAAAATGACAACTTCGGCGTTCAGCGAACTGTTCCAATCTCCACTAGGCGGGCGTTATGCAATTGAGCGATCGCTAGGAAAACAAGTCGGGCGACAAACCTTTCTGGCGTATGATTTGCAATCTCAAGTCCAGGTTGTCATTAAGCTGCTATTGTTGGGCAAGGACTTTCAGTGGCAAGACCTCAAGCTGTTTGATCGTGAAGCTAAAACTCTACAATCGCTCCATCATCCGGCTATTCCGCGCTATCTTGACTATCTGGATATTAATCTTCCTCGTTGTAAAGGGGTTGCTTTAGTCCAGAGTTACATTGATGCACAGTCATTGGAAGCACATCTGCGGGCAGGACGAACCTTTAGTCAAGCCGAAGTTCAGAACCTTGCTAAAGCCCTACTAGAGGTTCTGATCTATTTGCACCAGCAGTCTCCCCCTGTCATCCATCGCGACATCAAGCCCAGCAACATTTTGTTGACAGGCACCTCCGATGGGAGCATGGGTCAGATTTATTTAGTAGATTTTGGCTCGGTTCAACACCTTGCTGCAAAACAAGGAACGACAATCACTGTTGTTGGCACCTATGGCTACATGCCACCGGAACAGTTTGGCGGACATACAACGCCTGCTTCCGACCTCTACAGTTTGGGTGTAACCTTAATCTATTTAATAACGGGTCAACATCCAACAGAGCTTGAGCAACAAGGCTTTCGGCTTCATTTTCAACACTCCTCGCTCGCTCCAATCTTTGTAGACTGGTTAAAGTGGCTAATTGAGCCGAGTCCTGACGAGCGTCCAGCTTCCGCTAAAGAAGCCCTTCAGGTTTTAGAAAACCCTCGGTCTCGAAGAAAGAGAGTCACTATCCAACAACCGAAACACAGCAAGATCCTCTTAAACAAGACCCCTGAATGTTTGGACGTGAGACTACCCCAAAAAGGAATGTTTAGGTGGCCTATCGTTGTGCTTCTTGGTGTTGTTAGTTTTATTGGAACGCGCTGGATTCACACCACGATCCGCTCAACTCCCGCCTTGGCTGACTATGCGGGGAAAGGTCTTTATTTATACACAAAAATCGGCTCTATAACTACCTTGGTCGTTGTTCTAATTACGCTTCTACTGGTGGCACTACTTTATAAGTGTCTATCATCTAGAGTTCATCTCCGCATCAATCGCAAACAAGTATTCCTCGTTCGCAAATCATTTATTTTTGAATGGCAGGAATCTTGGGGAGCGACGCAATCTGTAGAGCAAATTCTCATCTGTCCATTATTAAGGACTTACGAGGTTGTCATTCAAGCGGAGTCGAAGGAATACACATTTGGAAAAGGACTTCTGACGAGAGCTGAAGCTCGATGGCTTGCCCATGAACTAAGCAATTGGCTTGATGTTCCTTGTGAAGAGTGGAAAAACTAATGATTGCAATGGCACAATAGCTGTCACGAGCTTTAATGAAATCAGAGCTGGACTCAACTTGGTTAATATTGCTATCGAGTTTCCAGTGAAACCTACATGCTCTTGTTGTCTAATCAAACGGTGCGATCGCATTTATTCTAAAAAAGGTGTAGGGTGCATTAGTAATGCACCCTACGAGTTAAGTTTAGAGGATTTCGGACTCGGTTTTGGCGATCGCCAATCGCGTTTTCAGTACCGAGTCGGGGTTGAGACTGATAGAATCGATACCTTGTTCGACTAAGAATTGGGCAAACTCTGGATAATCGCTAGGCGCTTGACCGCAGATGCCAATTTTGCGATTAAACTGTTTTGCAGTTGCGATGACTCGTTCTAACTTGCGCTTCACCGCCTCATCGCGTTCGTCGAATAGATGAGACACCAAAGCCGAATCGCGGTCTAAACCTAATGTAAGCTGAGTTAAATCGTTAGAACCAATCGAGAAACCGTCAAAGATTTCGCTAAAGCGATCGGCTAACTCAATATTACTGGGTAACTCGCACATCACATAAACCTGCAAGCCATTCTCGCCGCGCACTAACCCATGCTTCGCCATCTCCTCCAATACCTTTCGCCCCTCATTGGGCGTGCGGCAAAACGGAATCATCGGGATAACATTGGTTAACCCCATTTCATTGCGAACCCGCTTAAACACCTGGCATTCTAAGCCAAACGCCTCGCGATACTTCGGGTCATAATAGCGCGAGGCCCCCCGCCAACCCATCATCGGGTTTTCTTCCTCCGGTTCAAACTCCTGTCCGCCGATTAAATTGGCGTATTCATTACTCTTAAGGTCAGACATCCGCACAATCACCGGCTTGGGGTAAAATGCAGCCGCTAGCATCCCAATGCCCGAAGCCAGCTTGTCTACGAAATACTCAGACATCTCCTCATATAAGCCTGTCAATTGGCTAATTTCCCACTTCGCGCCCTTATCCTTCAGCGTCTCGAAATGTAGCAAAGCCAAGGGGTGAACCTTAATCTGATTGGCAATAATAAACTCAGTCCGCGCCAACCCTACCCCATCATTGGGAATTAAGGATAGCCGAAACGCCTCTTTAGGATTGCCTACATTCATTAATACCTTGGTGCGGGTATTGGGTAAATCATCTAGGTAGAGTTCTTCGACTTCAAACGGTAATAAACCTGGGTAAATGCGCCCTTCTTCCCCTTCCGCACAAGAGACCGTTACTTCCTGGTCATCTTTGAGAATTTCTGTCGCATTATCGCAGCCGACAATCGCCGGAAGCCCCAATTCTCGCGCAATAATAGCAGCGTGACAGGTGCGTCCCCCTTGGTTGGTAATCACGGCGCTGGCTTTCTTCATAATAGGTTCCCAGTCGGGGTCTGTGCGAGTGGTAACTAACACTTCCCCTTCTTGAAACTCATCTAATTTGCGGAGGTCTACAATAATTCGCACCTTACCCTGACCAATCATTTCACCCACGGCGCGACCTGTGAGTAAGGGTTGAGAGTCCGGTTTTCCTTTCAGTTTATAGGTTTTGAGGACGTTACTGGTTTTCTGGGAATGGACGGTTTCAGGACGCGCCTGAACGACGAATAAGTCTCCAGAGGTGCCATCTTTTGCCCATTCAATATCCATTGGGCTATAGGTTCCCCGAACGTTGGAATAATGGTCTTCAATAATGCAGGCCCATTCTGCGAGTTTGAGAATTTCTTCGTCATTCAGGGCATATTTGCCTTGGTCTGCTTTGGGAACGGGGACGTTGGTTGTGGGACGACTCCCGCCAATATCGTAAATCATCTTAATTTCTTTGCTGCCCAGGCGTTTCTCTAGGATGGGACGATAGCCTTCTTTAAGGGTGGGTTTGAAGACGATATACTCATCCGGGTTAACCACGCCTTGGACGACGTTTTCGCCTAAGCCATAGGCGGCGGTGACTAAGGCGGCATTTTTAAAGCCAGTTTCGGTATCGATGGAGAACATGACGCCGGAGGTGGCGAGGTCGGAACGCACCATTTTCTGGACGCCAACGGATAAGGCGACCTCGAAATGATTGAAATCTTTGATGGTACGGTAGGAGATGGCGCGGTCTGTAAATAGGGAGGCGAAGCACATATGACAGGCTTCGAGGACGCCGTTAATACCGTTAATGTTGAGGTAGCTTTCTTGTTGGCCTGCAAAGCTAGCATCGGGTAAGTCTTCGGCGGTGGCGCTAGAACGAACGGCGACATCTACCCCGCTATGGCGACTGAGACATTCTTTGAGTTCATCTCCACTCAGCATCTCGCACATTTCCACCCCGACGCCATACCGTTCGGATAGTTGGACGTAGGCGTTAATGATGGCTTGTTCTAGTTCTGGGGGGAAGGGGGTGTCTAGGATCATTGTCCGCGCTTGTCTGCCGCGATCGCGCAAATTGTTGACATTCTCAACGTCTAAATCTTCTAACAAACGGCGCAAACGGGCTTCGAGTCCGGCTTTTTCCATGAAGTAGCGGAAGGCGTAGGCGGTGGTGGCAAATCCTGTGGGGACGTTGACGCCTTTGGGGGTGAGTTGGCGAATCATTTCGCCCAAGGAGGCATTTTTGCCGCCCACTAGGGGGACATCATCAATTCCAACTTGTTCAAACCAAAGGACAAATGCGGTTTCCTTATTGTCTCTATCTAATGGGGGAAGGTTGTGATTTTTGGGGGTTGTAAACATGCCATTAATTCCCAAATATTGAGGTTAAGAATTCCTGTGTTTCAAGCGGTCTAATTTACAAAGGTCGCTCTTGTAGGGCGCGATTCGCATTTTTAGGGGGCAAGTTAATCTTTGAATGAAAATCTTAATAAAAAAATAACGATCCCGATGGACATTTCATTCAAAGCTATGTATTTCGTCAGTCTAACTTACTCTTCCTGGAGACGGGTGTTGAGGCTTCTAACATTTTGTTGTGTTATGTAAATATTTTTCTTGAAGAACCATTAAAAAGATTATTTTTCACCCATTCTCAGGTCTACTATAGACAGTAAGAATAAATCCATATTCCATCTGTTCTTAACGCATTAAGACAGCCCTGTTCTATGTCTTGAGATAGAGAAGTTGAAAGAAAAATCTCTGGTAACTTCTCTAGCGTTCAATCCTTAAAAACGATTTTGAAATGACATGATTAATTTAGAACCCGGTAGTATCAAACTCAAGGCAGATGCTGCTGATAAAACTGATGCCATTCGTCAAGCGGGAAGCTTGCTCGTTGAAAATGGCAATATGCAGCCGGGATATATCACCAGCATGATGGAACGGGAGAAAGTCGCCCATACCTATTTAGGGAATGGGATTGCTATTCCCCACGGTTTGCCGAAAGATCGAGATTTAATCGTGCAAACTGGGATTTCTGTCGTGCAACTGCCCGCCGGGGTAGAGTGGAATCCTGGGGAAACCGTGCATCTGGTGGTGGGAATTGCGGCAAAATCTGATGAGCATATCGAAATTTTGTCTAATCTCACCTATGTTCTAGATGATGAAGCGACCGTTGCGCGTTTAGCGAAGACCAGCAACCCCGATGATATTATTGCCTGTCTGACAAATCGGGGGAGTAACGGTCAAGCCGCAGTAGAAACCGTTGCGTCTGATTTTGCCAAATTTGTAGATATCGCCATTCGCGGTAAAGCTGGACTTCATGCCAGACCCGCTACTGTTTTAGCAAACCTGGCGAAGGAGTTTCAATCGGAAATTCGCCTCCGCTACGGCAACCAAACCGCAAACGCCAAGAGTTTGGTATCGTTATTGAAGTTAGGGGTAGAAGGCGGTCAGACGATTCGCCTGATGGCAGAAGGTCGCGATGCGGATGAAGCGTTGGAAACCTTGCAAACTGCGATCGCATCCGGCTTAGAAGACGAAGAAGAAGAACAGAACCCAGCCACCCTCGGTCATACCTTACAGTTTGAATCCGTTGCCATACCCGGAATTGCAGCATCGCCAGGAATTGCGATCGCGCCTATATTCCAGTTTAAACGCGGCAAGATGGTATTTGAAGCCACCGCCAAAGACCCCCAAGCAGAAATGACCCGGTTGCGCCAAGCCGTAGAAACCGCCAAACTGCAATTGCAAGACCTGTACGCAGAAGTCAAAGAAAAATCAGGCACAGGTAAAGCCTCCATTTTCCTAGCGCACCAAGAATTTCTCAACGATCCAGAATTAGTAGAAGAAGCGATCGCCCATCTTCAGGATAACCGTAGCGCTCCTTGGGCTTGGCAGCAAGCCTACGAACAACGGGCGAATAGTCTGCAACAACTCAAAGACCCCCTACTCGCCGGACGCGCTACAGATTTACGCGATGTCGGTCGGCGGGTATTGCGCTTGCTCGCCGATAAGGTGGAAGATGAGCCAAGCTTACCCCATTATCCGATTATTTTAATTGCCGAAGACCTCACCCCATCGGACACGGCAGGCTTAAACCCAGAACTCACCCTCGGCTTTTGCACCGCCTATGGGGGCCCAACCTCCCATAGTGCCATTATTGCGCGATCGCTCAACATTCCCGCGATCGTTGGGGCCGGCCCTGCCATTCTCAACCTAGAAGATAGTACCCCCTGCATCCTCGACGGCGAAAGCGGCAACCTTTAC
Organism: Desertifilum tharense IPPAS B-1220; assembly: GCF_001746915.1. NCBI lineage: Bacteria > Bacillati > Cyanobacteriota > Cyanophyceae > Desertifilales > Desertifilaceae > Desertifilum > Desertifilum tharense. The sequence goes on along the minus strand of NZ_MJGC01000089.1, from coordinate 16,564 downwards.
CCCCAACCCTCGCCAACCGATATTGAAACCGCCAAAGCCGCCCAAAAAGACCTGCAAGCCATTCGCGAAGCCGAAAAACTTGCTTGCTATCAACCCGCCATTATGAGTGATGGCCATCGCGTCGAAGTCGTTGCCAATATTGGGGCCGCCGCCGAAGCCGAACAAGCCGTCAACGCCGGGGCCGAAGGCGTGGGACTGTTGCGAACCGAGTTTTTATTCCTCAACCGTTCCCAACCCCCTTCTGAAGAGGAACAACTCGCCGCCTATAGCGAAATGACCCAAGCCTTAAACGGCTTACCCTTAATTATCCGTACCTTAGATATCGGCGGCGACAAAGCCGTCCCCTACCTCAACCTCCCCGCCGAAGAAAATCCTTTCCTAGGCGTTCGCGGAATTCGCCTGTGTTTCCAGCGTCCCGACCTGTTTAAATCTCAACTGAGAGCCATTTATCGCGCCTCTCAGACCGGCCCTGTAAAAATCATGTTTCCAATGATTTCCACGCTAGAGGATATCAGAAGCGCCAAGAAACTCGCAGAGGAAGTCCGTTTAGAAGTGGGTGCCGATCCGGTCGATATCGGCATGATGATCGAAGTCCCTTCCGCTGTGATGATGGCCGATGAATTTGCGAAAGAGGTGGCTTTCTTCTCCGTCGGTACCAACGACTTAACCCAATATGTGCTAGCAATGGACCGCGGCCACCCCGCCTTAGCCAAACAAGCCGATGGGTTGCATCCTGCCGTTCTGCGGATGATTCACCAAACCGTGCAAGCCGCTAGCGCCGCCGGGAAGTGGGTGGGCGTCTGTGGCGGTATTGCAGGAGATCCCAAAGGGGCCGTTATTTTAACCGGGTTAGGCGTGGCTGAACTGAGTATCAGCATCCCCAGCGTGGCGGCGGTGAAGGCGAAACTGCGCGGCCTGTCGTTTGCCAAAACCCAAGATATCGCCAAACGCGCCCTGAAATGTCGCAACGCCCAAGAAGTTCGCGCCCTGTTGTAGAAGTATGAATCCTCAAATTGCTACGATTACCCTAAATCCGGCTATCGACCAAACCGCCTCTATTCCCAACTTTCAGGCCGGGGAAGTCAACCGCGTAGACTGGGAACAAGCCGACCCTGGCGGTAAGGGTGTGAATGTTGCCTCATTCCTAACTGATTTTGGCTTTTCCGTGACCGTTTCCGGCTTTCTGGGCAAAGACAACGCCGAACTTTTCCAGAATTTCTTTAGCCAAAAGGGAATTCACAACCGCTTTATCCCCATCCCAGGTAAAACCCGCGTTAACGTCAAAATTATCGACCCAGTACAGAACCAAGTCACCGATATCAACTTTCCCGGACAAGCCCCCACTCAAAGCGATATCCAAGACTTGCATCGGGTTATCGATGAATTGGCGAAAGAGTGCGACTGGTTTGTCCTTTCAGGAAGTCTCCCCGCTGGCGTAGACTCTGGAATTTACGGCCAGATGATTCAACGCTTGAAAGCCCAAGACAAAACCGTGGTTCTGGATGCCAGTGGCGAGAGTTTCCGTCAGGCTATCCCGTTTGCCCCCTATGCCATTAAGCCCAACATTGATGAATTGCAGGAACTCATGGGTAGAAGTTTAGAAGGGGAAAGTGCGATCGCGCAAGCCGCCCAAGAACTCCTCACCCAAGGTCTAGAATGCGTCGTCGTCTCAATGGGGGCCAAAGGGGCCATCTTTGTCGAACCTAACCAAGCCCTCATCGCCCGTCCCCCCAAAGTAGAAGTCATCAGTACCGTTGGTGCAGGCGATGCAATGGTCTCCGGTCTCGTCACGGGCAAACTCAGAGGTCTCTCCCTCCCCGACTGCGCCCGCCTCGCCACCGCCTTCTCAATGGGCGCACTGACTCAAGTGGGTCCCCGACTTCCCCCAACCAACAAAATCGAGTCTTTTACCCACCAAGTCAACATACAAACACTTTAAATTCAGCACTTTAAAATGAAAACCATTGACAAAATAGTAGCAATAACCGCCTGCCCCACGGGAATCGCCCATACGGTAATGGCTGCCGAGGCCTTGCGGAAAACGGCCCAAGTCATGGGCTATCAGGTTAAAGTTGAAACTCAGGGTTCTGATGGGGTTAAAACCCCGCTTTCAGATCGCGATATTGCAGAAGCAGATTTAGTCATTATTGGGGCGGATATTCACATTGACCCTTCTCGGTTTGTCGGAAAACCCGTCTACGCCACCTCGACTAGTCGCGTCATTCGAGATACTAAAGGGGTTATAGAAACAGCTATCCAAGAAAATTATCAGGATGCGGAACTCGAAGACGCAGGAGATGTTGTTCCCACGCCTGATGGTTCTCCTATTCCCGATGTCCCGGATGCGGTGACTACTGGGCCAAAACGCCTAGTTGCGATTACGGCTTGTCCAACGGGTATTGCCCACACCTTTATGGCCGCTGAAGCCTTGCGGAAATCGGCGGTTGAACTCGGCCACGAGATGAAGGTAGAAACCCAAGGGTCTGTAGGGGCGAAAAACCAGCTAACCCCAGAAGAAATTGCCCAAGCGGATGCGGTTGTGATTGCAGCGGATACCCACGTTGATTTATCTCGTTTCAATGGCAAGCGGCTGTATCAAACCTCGACAAAGAAAGCCCTGAAAGATGGGAAAGGGGTGGTTCAATCTGCCCTGAGTCTACCAGCACCTGTCGCTGGGGCGGCGGTGGGGGAAGGAGATTATTTGCAGTCGGTGCAGCAAGCCAAAGCCGAACAGTCTGCCAAGCGTTCCGGGCCTTATAAGCACCTGCTGACTGGGGTTTCTTATATGTTGCCCGTAATTGTCGCCGGGGGTTTAATTATTGCCCTATCTTTTGTATTTGGCTTGGAACCGCAGCCGGGAACCATTGGCGATGCGTTGATGCAAATTGGTGGGGGGGCGGCTTTTGCGTTAATTGTCCCCGTACTATCCGGTTTTATCGCATTTTCGATTGCGGATCGACCGGGTTTAGCGCCGGGGTTAATTGGCGGGATGCTGGCGGCTAACCTGGGGATGGGTTTCCTAGGTGGTATCCTCTCTGGGTTCCTCGCGGGTTACATTGCGCTGTTGGTGCGGGATAAGGTGAATTTACCGCAGAACTTTGAAGGCTTAAAACCCGTTCTGGTGATTCCCCTACTTTCGACCTTAGCGGTTGGGTTGCTGCTGGTGTATGTGTTTGGCGGCCCGATTCGCGCAATTATGGAGGGGTTAACGGCGTTTCTCCAAGGCATGGGACAAACCAATGCGGTTCTCCTCGGCTTACTTCTGGGTGGGATGATGGCGGTGGATATGGGCGGCCCGGTGAATAAGGCGGCCTATACCTTCGCAGTAGGCTTGTTAGCCAGCGATGTGACGGCCCCAATGGCGGCGGTGATGGCGGCGGGAATGACTCCTCCTCTGGGTATGGCGCTAGCAACTTTACTGGCGAAGCGGCAGTTTACCCCAGATGAGTTACAGGCGGGTAAGGTGGCCAGCGTCTTAGGTTTATCCTTTATTACCGAAGGGGTGATTCCGTTTGCGGCGAAAGATCCGATTCGGGTGATTCCAGCTTGTATCGCGGGTTCGGCACTTACGGGCGGGCTGTCGATGCTGTTTGGCTGTACGTTACGCGCCCCGCATGGTGGGATTTTTGTGTTGGCGATTCCCAATGCGGTCAGTCGGGGAGGATTGTATATACTGGCGATCGCGATCGGTACTGTCATTACGGCAATTGTCGCCACCCAACTCAAACGCTTTGCACCCAAGGCTCAAGTTTAAATCTCAGATGGGTAAGCGCAGACTACGCCAACGCTTACCCATCAAACCTCTAACAGCGTTAGGTTTTGAAGGGGTATTTTCCACTAAGTTTAAATAAGTTCAAGCTCCGACAAGTTAATGAGAGTATTGCTTAAAGGGGTGAATAAGAATTGTATGTTAAGTGAAGCTCCGGCAATGAGCCTTCCTATACTAAAAACTAATTCCTAATATGCCATCGTTCAGAGATTGAACGAGGAGGTGCTCAGATGATTCACACCTACGAAGTCTTAGTCGATATCAAAGAATTTATCGAAGCCACAACCAATGCTTTTCGCTGCGGCACAAGTCGGTATGAAATCGACGCGGAGACGGTACAGCTAGCCGATGGAATGGCACGCGTTCAAGCCAGAAAAGAACATCCCCAAGGGATCGAATACGATATCCGAGTGACGAGATTGTTAAAGTAATCCAATCCCTCCAGAGATGGGTAGGATCTAATTTTATTCTTAAGAATTTTGGCGATCTTGTTGAGCAATGCGAACAAACATTAAGGCTTGCTCAACAATTTTTAGTGTAAAGGATAGGGCCTGATTGACTGACAAATCTGATTAAGGTGTTGTCCGAACCCCCCTCACCCTAGCCCTCTCCCCTAGGAGAGGGAATAAGAGTGCTGATTGACTCCCTTCTCCCAATAGGAGAAGGGTTGGGGATGAGGGCAAAAGAGTTTTGTCAGTCAACCAGGGGCAGGGCTAAATAGGTCGCGTACTTCTCCTTACAGAGAATCGTCAGCTTAGATTTAGGATTGCTATAGATTTCATTGATTTTTACAGTTTATTATAAAAATCTAAGATCGAATTTCCCGCACCCGCCTAGGGAGAGAAGGAAATTGTCTTGTTGACTTATGAATCGCCGCTATGACTCCATCTGACCTGAGCCGCATTGAGCCGTTTATTGCCCGTTGGCAAAATTCTAGCGGAAATGAACGCGCCAATTATCAAATGTTCTTTTCGGAACTCTGCGATGCATTGGGAGTCAAGCGTCCAGATGTCAAGGGGAATGTACCTGGCGATCCTTACTGCTTTGATAAAGACATCACGATTTATCACCCCAGTGGCAAGAAAACGCCCGGTTATATTGACTTCTACAAAGCCGATCATTTTTTGATTGAGGCGAAACAGGGAAGCGACAAATCGGGGAAAGGAACAGCCAAGCGCGGTACAAATGCCTACCTAAAGGCAATGGAGAAAGCATTTGTGCAGGCGATCGCCTATACTCGCAATTTGTCTAGTAAACCTCCATTTCTGTTGACTTGCGATATTGGCGATCGCTTTGAGCTTTGGATGGGCTTCAGCGGCGACTATGGGGGATATGGGGCACGTCGAGAAATTCCGCTGACGGATCTGCGGAAGCCGGAGGTTTTCGGGTTATTCGTTGATATCTTTAGCGATCCGCAAAAGCGCAACCCCGCTCATATTGCAGCAAAGGTGACGCGAGAGGTTGCAGCAGATTTAGCAGAGTTAGCGAGGAAGTTGGAAAGAAGCCCTCATCCCCAGCCCTTCTCCCTAGGGGAGAAGGGAGCCGAAGCCGATCCAGTTCCCCTTCTTCCTGGGGAAAACGAAGCCAATCGAGTTCCCCTTCTCCCTGGGGAGAAGGGGTTAGGGGATGAGGGCAAACCTCAACAGGTTGCCCATTTCCTGATGCGCTGCATCTTCACGATGTTTGCTGAAGATGTGGGGTTATTGAAAGAACATTTGTTTACACGCGCCCTAGAAACGCGGTGGCTGCCCAATCCTAAGCAGTTTAAGCCAGAGGTAGAAGCTCTCTGGCAGGCGATGAATCAGGGGACAGATTTTGGCTTTTCCGGTCGGTTGTTAAGGTTTAATGGGGGGTTGTTTGCTGAATCAAGGGCGTTTGATTTAACCCAAGAACAGCTTCAGGTATTGCTAACGGCGGCGAAGCGGGAATGGAAGGATGTGGAACCCGCAATTTTTGGCACATTGCTAGAACGGGCATTAGATACCAAAGAACGCAGTAAACTGGGGGCGCACTATACCCCTAGATCCTATGTGGAGCGGTTGGTGCGTCCGGTGGTAATGGAACCGTTGCGCGAACAGTGGGATCTGGTTCAGGGAGAAGTGAAGCAAATTTTGGGGGATGCGGAAAAGGAACCGACTGCTAACCAAAAGAAAAAAGCTGTTGCAGCGTTAGAAGGGTTTCTAACTGAGTTACGCCAGGTGCGAATTCTCGATCCGGCTTGTGGTTCGGGCAATTTCTTGTATGTAACGTTGGATTTAATGAAACAACTAGAGGCGGAGGTGTTGCGCCGTCTAGAAGATATCACGGGACAGGCTCAGTTACGCTTGGATATTAACCAGGTGAACCCGTCGCAATTTTTGGGAATTGAGATTAACCCTCGTGCAGCGGCGATCGCAGATTTGGTGATTTGGATTGGCTATCTACAATGGCATTTTAGACAGTTTGGCGATCTTCCCCCAGTTGAACCTGTTTTGCGCGAATACAAAAATATTGAATGCCGAGATGCGGTACTCGCGTATGACGGGAAACAGGAGGATATTGACCCGAAAACGGGTAAGGTGAGGACGCGCTGGGGCGGACGGATGATGAAGCATCCAGTCACGGGAGAAATGGTACCCGATCCGAGCGATCAAATTCCAATTTATCGATACATTAATCCGCGTCCAGCAGTGTGGCAGGAAGCAGATTATGTAGTGAGTAATCCTCCGTTTATTGGCGACAAGCGAATGAGAGTTATTTTAGGTGATGGATATGTTCAGACTTTGAGGACAGTACATAGTGATATTCCAGAAATGTGCGATTTTGTGATGTACTGGTTGAACCACGCTATAAAGTTAGTAATTAAACAAAAGTATTCACGCCTTGGATTCATTACTACTAACAGTATCAAGCAAACTTTTAACCGCAGAGTATTGGAACAGCATTTATCAAGTGACGGTGGATTGTCAATCACTTTTGCTATTGCCGATCACCCTTGGGTTGATAGTAATGATGCGGCTGCCGTCAGAATTGCAATGACTGGCTTTGAAGCTGTTGATTCAAAATCACCTGTACGACTTGCCAAACATGGGACTGTTACGTCCGAGATCGAAGCAGAAACACCAGAGGATACAGCAGAACAAATACAGCTACTGTGGAGAAATGTAGGACAAATTTTTAGTGATCTAAGATATGGTGCAAACATTTCTGCCGCTCTGCCATTGAAAGAAAACAGTGAAGTTATCAGCGTTGGCGTTGCACTGCATGGACAAGGATTTGTAATTCAAAAGGAGGTAGCTAGAAAATGGCTAGACCAAGATTCCAATCTTTCAGAAGTGGTTAAGCCAACTCTTAACGGTAGAGATCTGACAGATAAGCCTAGAAATCAGTTCGTAATTGATTTTTTTGGAATGAGTTTAGATGAAGCAGCAAAATTTGCTATACCTTATCAATGGGTGCTGGAAAGAGTACTGCCAGATCGACAGACAAATAACAGAAAATCATATAGAGAGTACTGGTGGTATTTCGGAGAACCAAGACCTCAGCTAAGATCAGCCCTAAATGCTCTTTCTCGGTACATCGCAACACCATTAACTGCTAAACATAGATTTTTCACATTTCTGTCTGAGTATATTCTTCCGGATCAAAGTTTAGTTACCATTGCTCTTGATGATGCTTATTTCTTAGGCGTTCTCTCCAGCAAAATTCATGTAACCTGGGCACTTGCAGCAGGAGGAACACTAGAAGATAGACCGCGTTACAACAAAACTCGCTGTTTCGACCCCTTCCCCTTCCCAGAACCCACACCCGATCGCAAACAAAAAATCCGCGAACTGGGCGAACGTCTCGATGCTCATCGCAAGCGTGTTCAGGCACAGCATCCCGATGTCACCATCACCGCTATGTATAACCTGCTGGAAAAGATTCGCGCAGGGGTCGAACTCACCGACAAAGACCGGGAATTTAACAACAAAGCGCTGGTTTCCACGCTGAAGCAAATTTATGATGAATTGGATGTAGCGGTATTTGAGGCGTATGGGTGGGAGGATTTGATTTTGCCCTCACCCCTAACCCCTCTCCCAGAGGGCGAGGGGAACCGGAATTTGGATTTGGATCGCCTCCAACCCCCTTCTCCCCTAGGGAGAAGGGCTGGGGATGAGGGTATTTCTAAGCTAGCAGGACGTACTAGACAAATTCCATCGGAACTGTTGCAACGAGCAAGGAAGCTCAGACAGCAGCAAACTCCGGCAGAGCAATTACTGTGGGAGTGTTTGCGCGATCGCCGTTTATACAACGCCAAATTCCGCAGACAACATAATCTAGGGCAATTTATTGCTGACTTTTATTGCCATACGGCTCGCATAGTCATCGAACTAGATGGCAAAATTCATCAACAGCCACAGCAACAGCACAGAGATCGCGATCGCGACCAATGGATGCAGGCAAATGGCTTCACAGTTTTGCGCTTCCGTAATGAAGAAGTTTTTAGTAACACAGAAGCTGTTTTAGAGACTATTGCACAGTATTTGCCCTCACCCCTAACCCCTCTCCCAGAGGGCGAGGGGAACCAGAATTTAAACCCCCTCCAACCCCCTTCTCCCCTAGGGAGAAGGGCTGGGGATGAGGGGAAAAAGCCTGGGAATGAGGGCGAAATCTCTGACAATCAGAGTATTGATGAAATCATTTTGGAACGCTTGGTCGCCTTAAACGCAAAACGGGCTGAAGAAGAGCGCAATGGATTAATTCGCTGGTTGCGTCCAGAATATCAAGCTCCCGGTGAAACACCCGTTCAGCAAGTGCTGGAAGGCATTGTAGACCTTCCAGAAGAAAGTGCGGCTATCGAGCAACAAAAATTCCCCAAAGCCTTCAAAGACCAACTTGCAGCCGTGCGCGATTTGCTTCGCACTCAAGGCGGCGAGTGGACAGTGGAGCAAATTGCGGCTCAATTCAAAGGCGCATCTCGACAAAAACCCACTATTCTCACCTGTCTCGAAAGTCTGGAAGCATTGGGAATTATTGCCAAGCATGAAGAAGAAGGGCGCGATCGCTGGTATCTGGCACAATTCCAAAAAGCAATAGAGTCCAGAGGGTAAGCGCGATCGCTCAATCTTGAATTTTCTTGAGGGCTTCTGCTTTATGAATGGCTTGCTTGCCACTTTTTTCGCTTTCCACCAGATATTCAGGATGCTCTTGAGAGGCTGCAAAGTGATGGTTTTTAAAGTCAGTCGGTTCAGTAATGACTTCTTTAATTTCGCCGCGTGAAGTTCCTCCCGAAGAGTGCCATTCAACGCGATCGCCCTTTTTCAATGGTTCAGTCATACTTCTCCTACAGCTTACTTCCACCAGGACTCGCCGCATTCACCAAATCCGGTCTTTCTGGATTGGCAGGACGCTGTATTGCATTATCTTTTGTGGGACGTTGATGATAGTCTAGTGGCTCAAGCGGTACGGGTTGCCCCTGTTCGATCGACTGATACAACGCTCGAATAATCCGCACATCGTTTAACCCTTCCATACCCGATGGTTCTGGATCGGTATTGTTTAAAATGCAATCGGAAAAGTAGATAAACTCAGCCGCTAACTGGCTGTGGGGAGGAAAAGATTGTTCCTGCGTCTCGCCGTCAATCGTTAAATAATGCTTGAGTTCGCCGTGCCAAGCATAGGCCGGATCTACCCGTAAATCGCCTTGAGTTCCAACAATTTGATAGGTAGAAACCTTGGCTGCGCCAAAGCTAACGGTAAAAGTAGCCAGCCGTTCGTCAGGAAAGCGGAGAATGGCGCTACTCATCTCCTCTACTTCCGCAAACCGTTGTTCGCCCTTATTGGCAGCAGCAGCATACACCTCAATTGGCTCATCTTGAAACAGATACCGCGCCGCATTGATGCAATAAATCCCAATATCATCGAGCGTACCGCCTCCGGTGACATCTCGCAGGCGAATATTCCCTTCCTCTGTCACCTGTTGCGTAAAGACTGAGTTGAAAATGCGCGGTTCGCCAATTTTCCCGGAACGCACAATCTCAACCGCCTGCATATTGGCGGGTTCGAGATGCAAGCGGTAAGCGATCGCCAGCTTCACATCATTATCGTTACAAGCCTGAATCATTTGCTCGCACTCATCTTCCGTCACCGCCATTGGCTTTTCGCAGAGGACGTGAATCGCTTGCTTGGCGGCTCGGACTGTATACTCGCAATGCCGATGGTTGGGAAGCGCAATGTAAACGGCATCCACTTCACCGCTCGTTAAACAATCTTCGTATTCTTCGTAGGAATAGGTGTGATTGATACCATATTTCTGGCTGAGTTCCTTTAACTTGGTCGAATCATCGGATACTAAAGCAACCAGTTCGGAGTTTTCAGCTTCAGCAAAAGCTGGCATTGCGGCTTCTTGAGCAAACCAGCCAAGTCCGACAACAGCATAGCGAATTTTGCGATCGCCATTGATCGATGAGGAATGAGATGAGGTCATAGGGATATCTCGAAGAGAAATGGACGTGAGTTTTAGGATGTTACTGCTCTACCCTGCACGCTCACGCCACCAGCCTAAAAGCGTTAATCCCTTTTTTCCTCTAACTCTTGAGGCATCTTCACCCAGAGTTGTTAAGCCTTCAGACAGAGAGAGGTGACGTTCTCCCCGTTAATCATCAACAATCGCTAACTCTCAACAGATCGACCTTTGCAGCTTGGTTGGGTCTTTCTGATGCTGGCGGCTAGATGGCGATCGCTCCACCTCGCTACATAATTTCTTTAGTTTATTCTGTATGTTATGTAACAAAGTATCTCAAAGTTATTGATTATGCAATTTATCCTGCTATTGTATAAGAGTAGACAGAACGCGGGAGGAAGTTGTGAGCCAAAGAGTCACCATAGCCGTTCCAGAGTCACTATTTGTCCGACTTCAACCCGTCAAGCAACATTTCAACATTTCCGCCGTATGCCAGGAGGCATTAGAGATGGCTATCACAATCGAAGAACTTAAAGTCCAATCTGCCGAAGACCAAAATCTAGTCCAACGCCTTCAAAGCGAAAAGAAAGTTCTCCTCAACAAAGTTCGCCAAGAAGGGTTTGAATTAGGCATCCGCTCCAGTGCGAAGTTGTCCTACAAAGATTTCCGCCACTTTGAACGGGTTCACTCTCTAGCAACAGCCCTCGATGAAGATGTACTCGACTATCTGTTTTCTTACCTAGATTTGAAAAACTGTCCCGAACAAGCACGTCAACTCGATGCCGACTTCGCCTACTTACTAGAAGTCGATCCTGCAAGCCGGATTAGCTTTGCACAAGGATGGATTGACGGAGTGTTATCGGTTTGGCAAACCATTAAAACCCAAGTCGATCGGCCCGAATAGCTGAACTGAGGCTTTGCAAACGATTCGCGCAAAGAAGAATCAAAAAGCTTATCAAGATGAGGGATTGCTAAATTGTGTTGTGCAACTATCTCAGGGCGGTAGCCAAATAAAACACGCCATTGACTTGAAAACACAGCTCAATGCTTCCAAGCTGGAGGATGGATCTGAGTTCCCATAACTGAGTTGCATCCTCTAGCGTTTGACACTGCACCATTAAGCATCCCGGATGAAAGCAGATGGAGAGCGAGTCAGCAGCAACACCAGACCGTAGAATCCAGGACAAAAGGGAGTAGTCAGCAGCAGTTAGGTCAAACATCAGTGAGTTACCGAATCAGGGGATAAGAATGATTAACCCATGAAACCAGTAACAAAACTGTCAGCTTTGTTACTTTATGCAAATATAAGCATAAAAAGATGAAGTAATTTTAACTCAACCTGACCCAGGGATAATGAATGCGCTCAGAGTGTAGATTCTTCCCCCTCCTCTGTGCTAACTCACCCCCCAAAGGCTATAGTAATTTGTCTTATTGCGTAGTCTTACTCCCATGAAACTGGTCTGTACCCAAAGCGATCTCAGCAACAACCTCTCCCTAGTCAGCCGCGCCGTTCCCTCACGGCCAACTCAACCCGTTCTCGCCAACGTGCGGCTAGTCGCCGACGAACAGACACAAACCCTGAGCCTGACGGCCTTCGATCTCAGCTTAGGCATTCGCACCACCTTTAGCGCCACGGTAGAAGAATCAGGAGATATCACCCTACCCGCCAAACTCCTCAACGATATTGTTTCTCGCCTGCCAGGGGGCGAAATTACCCTCACCGACGAAACAGGCGTTGCTGTCGCCACCTTAATTTGTGCGACTGGACGCTATCAAGTCCGGGGGATGGGTTCAGAAGATTTCCCCGAACTGCCCTTAATTGAAGGTGGAGAAGTCCTAGAGTTACCCAGCAACCTCCTCATCGAAGGCTTGCGCGGTACCCTGCTGGCAACGAGCGCCGACGAAACCAAACAAGTCCTGACAGGCGTCCACTTAACCGTACAAAACGATACCCTAGAATTCGCCGCCACTGATGGCCATCGCCTCGCTGTGGTGAAAACGGCTAAAGCAGAAGCACTCGATCCAACTTCAAGTCACGCCTTTGAGGTGACAGTCCCTGCCAGAGCCTTGCGCGAACTAGAGAAAATGGTAGGAATGCATAAAGAAGATAGCGAGATTACCCTGCATTTCGACCAAGGACAGGTGATTTTTGAACTGCCCCAACAGCGGCTAACCGCACGCACCCTAGACGGACAATACCCCGCCTACAATCAATTGATTCCCAATCAGTTTCAACGCCAAGTCACCCTCGATAGACGCCAACTGATTAGCGCGGTTGAACGGATCGCCGTCCTCGCCGATCAGAAAAATAATATCGTCAAATTCAGTCTGGATGCGGAAAATCAGCAGCTAACCCTTTCTGTAGATGCAGCCGACGTGGGAAGCGGGAAGGAGTCTCTAAGCGCAGAAATCTCTGGAGAAAGCTTAGATATCGCTTTTAATGTCAAATATCTGGTAGAAGGCCTCAAAGCAATTCCCTCTAGCGAATTGCAAATGCAACTGAACGCCCCTACAACTCCCGTGATTCTCTCCCCCATTGGCGCGGTGCAAATGACCTACCTGATTATGCCCGTGCAACTGCGCTCCTAGAAGATACCCAATTTTCGCTTTTCTTTTGATCCGAGCAAGCCTTAAACTAAAGGATGCTCCTGATTGTTGTCATTCAAGTTCTTAAGTTGACTGATTCATCTGTGCGAAAAGTTGTCATAGCGGGTAACTGGAAAATGTACAAAACTCAGGCCCAAGCCCTTGAGTTTTTACAAGGGTTCATGCTTGAGTTAGATAACGTTCCGGAAGAGCGGGAAATTATTCTCTGCGCTCCGTTTACGGATTTAGCCCTCTTATCCAAAAATCTGCATGGATCTCGCGTGCAGCTAGGGGCGCAAAATGTTCACTGGGAAGAAGCCGGAGCCTATACTGGCGAAATTTCAGGGCCGATGCTGGCAGAAATTGGCGTGCGTTATGTGGTGGTTGGCCATAGCGAACGGCGACAATATTTTGGCGAAACGGATCAAACGGTTAATCTCCGCCTAAAAGCGGCTCAAAAGTACGGTTTAACTCCGATTCTGTGCGTTGGCGAAACGAAGCAACAACGCGATGCAGGGGAAACGGAAATTCTGATTTATACTCAACTCGAAAAAGCCCTCGTTGGTGTGGATCAAGAAAAGCTGATTATTGCCTACGAACCCATTTGGGCAATTGGTACGGGGGATACTTGCGAGGCGAAGGAGGCGAATCGCATTATTGGATTGATTCGTTCTCGCTTGAGCAATCAAAATGTGCCGATTCAATACGGCGGTTCGGTGAAACCGACGAATATTGATGAGATTATGGCCCAGCCGGAAATTGATGGCGCGTTAGTTGGCGGCGCGAGTCTGGAACCTCAAAGTTTTAGCCGCATTGTCAATTATCAAGTTTAATCTCGCCATCCTGAGTCAAAGAGAGCAGTTTCAGGTTCGATCCTAGACTGCTCTCTTCTGGTGTTTGGAGCGATCGCTTAAACGGTACGCTTTTCAGGCTAGGCTCCCTCCCCTAGCATGGCAGGTACATCAATTTCCTTGATACAAGTAGAGCGCGATAGCGACAGCACGCAGTCGAGAATCTTGAGCAGATCCGGTAGGGGAATTGCTTGTCCCCCTGTTAAATGATTCGCGGCTAGATCGGCTAGCACTTCAGGCGTTCCTACATTACCTGGGTTAATGACTGTGACTCCAATCTGCTGAGGACGCAATTCCTCTCGCAAGGAATGCACGACTCCACGCAAGCCGAATTTGGAGGCACTATTGGCCACCTCTCGCCCTGGAAAATTATCGCGCCCAGAGAGCGATCCCATGAACACAATTTTAGGATTGAGCGATCGCCGCAGTGCAGGGAGCAACGCTTTCACCAATCGAATCGGCGCGATCAAGTTGACTTGAATGACGCGGGTAATGTCTTCGTCGGAACACTCTTCAAAGCGGTACTGATGGGTGAAAGCATGGGTTTCCCAAGTCCCCCCCATATAAAGTAGGGCATCCAAGGCGCGATCGCCCAAAGCGTCAGCAACCGTTTCTATTCCCTTGGGATCGGACAAGTCAGCCTGAATCCATTCACCTATCGGGGAAGGCGTGCGGGAGATACTCAGTAGGCGATCGCAACGGGACTGTAAATGTTCTGCTACCGCTAGTCCAATCCCACGACTCGCACCAGCAACCACAATCGTTTTCAATGACATCGCTGCTCTCCGGTCAAAATTGCTACTCTTGATTACACATCGCCCTCTCCTGTAATGTACAAACGGCGGGCTGGAACTCTTCCCAAGTTCTACAAACTTGCTCGTAGCATTGGGGGGGCGCGATGGGCAGATTTTTCAGGTAAAAGAACGTGACTTGGTTAAAAGATTCCAACAGGAATACGACTTCAGCAGTGGGACTGTAAGAATCTACCGCTTCCAAGATGTGGGCGTTGATAAAGTGATGGCGCAGGATGATCGTATCAGGAGCGGCTAACCAGGCGTTCAAAAAGGCCGCAAGACGAGAGCGTTGAACGAAGTAGGTTCGGAAAGATTCCCCTGCAATACCAACCGCAGCAGAACGGGTGCTGCAAATGATTGCGCCTCGTTCGCCGCCGAGATATCCTGCCCAGGCATTGTAGCCAATTGCCAACAAATTCGTAGCAATAAACTCTTGCTGCCAGTCCATTAAATCAGAGTCTTTGTTCATAATAGGCCTCCAAGAGATGAATGAAGCTGGAACTCCGACCAACGCCGTTGCACCTGCTGGTGGCACTCAGGGGGAGAGACTTTGAGGTTTTGCAGGAGATGAATATCTACCCGTCCATTTTCATTAATTAACAGCAGAATTTCTTGAACGGGATTGTAGGTTTGAACGGTATCTATCAGACGTTGAGTGAGGGTTGCCTCTAAATGGAGAGTCTGCAAATAGGCGGAAATCTCAGCTAAAGGAATAAACTCGACTGTATACTCCACGGCTTCGTTGCTCCAATCGACAGACCTAGGGGCGATCGCAATCTGGCACGCCACCATACCCCGTCCCTGACTCATAAATCCCCGCCAAGCAGCATCGCCTAACGGTAAAAAGTTCTCCCGAATAAAGAGATCCTGCCAGTAACCGGAATATCCTTGCCAGAGACTATTTGGAGGTCGCATGGCTATCCTCCCGCAATTGTCGCGCTGCTGCCACCATATTTTTCAAGGCGGGAATCACTTCCTCCCAGCGACGCGTTTTCAACCCGCAATCTGGATTCACCCAAATCTGTTCAACGGGTAAATTTGCAACCCCAGTGCGTAACTGCTGCACCATTTGTGCCGTGCTGGGAACCGTTGGACTATGGACATCATAAACACCATTGCCAACCTGATGCCGATACCCAGCATCAGTAATTTCAAACAGCGTTTCATTGTTACTCCGGCTATTCTCAATCGACAGCACATCAGCATCAAGGCGCTCAATATGCTCGATAATGTCTCCAAACTCTGAATAGCACATATGGGTGTGAATTTGCGTTTCGGGCTTGGCAATACCAGCCGCCAACCGAAACGAATCGACCGCCCAAGCCAGATACTCATTCCAGCGTTCGGGTTTGAGGGGCAACCCTTCGCGCAAGGCAGGCTCATCGATTTGCACCATCTTAGCTCCGGCAGCCTCTAAATCGGCAACTTCATCGCGCAATGCCAAGGCAATTTGCATTGCTTGTTCGCTGCGAGGGATATCCGTGCGGACAAACGACCAATTAATTAAGGTGACAGGTCCTGTCAGCATACCTTTGACAATTTTTGAGGTTAGAGATTGAGCAAATTGAAACTCTCGTACAGTCATCGGTGCCGTGCGAGCCACATCGCCGTAGATAATGGGCGGGCGCACGCACCGACTGCCATAACTCTGCACCCATCCTTGCTCGGTAAACGCAAAGCCAGATAGCTGTTGCCCAAAAAATTCCACCATATCAGTGCGTTCAAATTCCCCGTGGACTAATACATCCAATCCCGCTTCTTCCTGAAGTTGAATGCATTTGGCAATTTCGGCATCAATTGCGGCTTCGTATTCGCTTTGAGCCATTTCGCCGCGCTTGAGTTTGACGCGCAGTTGCCGTACTTCTGGGGTTTGGGGAAAGGAACCAATGGTTGTTGTGGGGAACGGGGGGAGTTGCGGCTGGTGGGGTTGACGCTGTTCGTAGGGTAGCGATCGCTCTAAATCGCTGACCGTTAAGTTGCGTAACCGTTGTTTCACCGCCTCATTCACCGGACTAAGTAGATAGGTCTAATTAAACGTTAAAAACGAGATCGCATTATTTCCCTACATTTAGAGAAATGGAATTAAGATTAAATTGCTGGAGATGATAGCCTACTTTCTCACTTCTGTTGTTCAAACTTT